>JAYSTT010000541.1:0-14383 GCA_043719495.1 Ferruginibacter sp.
CCAGGTGCTTATTATGAACAGTGTTCATATTGGTAACTATGGTGTAAAAAAAGCAGATGTGGAAAGCGATAGTGTAAAAGTAAAAGCAGTTATTGGCCGCAATTTAGAAGATAAGTACAGCCGTTTTATGGCCGACGCATCGCTGCAGGAATATTTTGAAGCACAGCAGGTGGTGGCAATTGATGGGATAGACACAAGGGCATTAGTTGCCCATATACGTACACAGGGCGCAATGAACTGCATTATATCGTCGGAGATATTAGATGTAGAGCAATTAAAAGCCGATTTAAAAAAAGTACCATCAATGGATGGGCTGGAATTAGCATCGGCAGTTAGTACTACCGAAGCTTATTATTTAGGTGATGAAAAAAGTAATGTAAGAGTTGCAGTGCTGGACTTTGGTATAAAGAAAAATATTTTAAACTGTTTAGTAGAGAGAGGAGCCTATGTAAAAGTTCATCCTGCAAAAACTTCTTTTGCATTATTGCAGGAGTTTAAACCCAATGGATATTTTATCAGCAATGGTCCCGGTGACCCTGCACCCATGGATTATGCTATTACAACTGTAAAAGAAATTCTTGCTGCTAATAAGCCTTTATTTGGCATTTGTTTGGGTCATCAGTTATTGGCATTGGCCAATAATATCCCTACTTTTAAAATGCATCATGGACACCGAGGATTAAATCATCCGGTAAAAAATATCATTAGTGGAAAAAGTGAGATCACTACACAGAACCATGGTTTTGGTGTGGACCCTAAAGCTGTAAGGGCAAACACAAATGTAGAAATAACCCACGTTAATTTAAATGATGAAAGTATTGAAGGTATCCGCCTGAAAAATAAACCGGCATTTTCAGTACAGTATCATCCCGAAGCTACACCAGGGCCCCATGATAGCAGGTATTTGTTTGATGAGTTTATTGCTCTTATAAACACGAATTAGATGAATTACACTAATTTGGTTTTAATTAGTGTAATTCGTATTAAATAGTGAAATTAGCATTATGAAAGTTGCAATAATAAACGGGCCAAACTTAAATCTTCTTGGTAAACGTGAAGTAGATATTTATGGGGGAGAATCCTTTGAAATTTATTTAAAAATTTTACACAACAGATATGCCGATATCGAAATATCCTATTTTCAAAGTAATATTGAAGGGGAGTTGATCAATGAAATTCAACGGGTTGGTTTTAGTTTTGATGGCATTATTTTTAATCCGGGTGGTTATACTCATACATCAGTTGCAATTGGTGATGCCATTGCAGCTATTACCACTCCGGTTATTGAAGTACATATTTCCAATATTTTTGGCAGAGAAGAATTCAGGAAATTATCTCATGTATCCGCAAAAGCAAAAGGAGTTATTAGCGGTTTGGGATTAAAGGGGTATGAACTGGCGATAGCTTATTTTATAAAATAATCCTTAACATTAAAGCGTAGCCCACATCTTTTTTAGGGCTGTCAGTGATTTTTACAATGTGTAATCCTGCTGCTGTCCAAACGGTAAACATTTCTCCTTTTTTATGGCTCATAACAGCCTCTTCTAACTGAGGAAGCATAACTCCCCGGGCAAACCAGCCTAAATCGCCACCTTTAATTGCAGAAATATAATCAGCGCTGTATGTACTTGCCATGGATGCAAATGTTGCTCTGGTCGATTTTATTTTACTTATAATGGTATCTGCGAGAGAACTTGCATAACGTACACTATATGTGGAAGTGTCTAAAACTATATGTGTAACATGGTAAAAGGTATTGGGAGCTTTGTATAAAATTTTTACCAAAATATTTTCGCCTTTAAAAGGGCCATATACTTTACCTACTTTTCCTTTATAAGCAAGGCTATCAGCTTTGCCCATAAAAGAACTGGTGCTTACCACAGCAACAGTGTCAATAAAATATTTTTTCTTTAATACATATTTTACAAAACCAACTGGATTACTGGTTGTATCCAATACCTTTTTTATTTGAGCAAGAGTTTGGCTTTTTACAGCAAATAAAATACTGGTAAACAGTAAGGTTGAAAGAAATTTTTTCACTTTTAAAATTTAAGGGGCAAAGATATGGAAAGTAGTGAGGTATGAAAATACGTATTTGGGTTGCCTTACAGTAACTAACCCGGACATTTTAAATTGTTGCTTTTACCTCATTTCTGCAACCGATATGGGCTATCTATAGCTTATGAAATCCCTTTCTTTATTATAATAAAATAAATGCTGTCACAATTTCAAATACACCCAAAATACCATCGCTGTGCAACGCTGTAAGTTTACCATTTTTTTACCCTGTGTTTTGTACTATTTCTTTTAAATTGTAAATATTTGTCACACAAAAATTAGAACATATGAGCGGTATAAAAATAAACAGCAATATTACGGTGATAAAATGCTGTGCATAAAAATTTAATTAAAATTATTTGGTTTACTGATTATTTGTTATACATTCAATTTATAATTCGGGTACGGGTAAAATTTAGTAATAAAAATACTTGCCTTAGCCAGAATCCGTCACGTTCAGTTCAAGCATAAGATTAAACTACTAAGAACATTGTATTGTTTGCATAACCATTATGCTGGCTTCAGCGTACCTGTTAGCTCACAATACTACTTTTAAAAAAATAATGCAGTAATGCTTTGGGTAATGTATTGCTCTGAAAAAAGTGTGTATAGAAAATACCCTTTTAAAATATTGAACAATTGCTTACACAGTTATGGGTATTTATTACACAGCTACAAACAAAATTAGCACAGTTATAAATTGTGCCTTTGAATAAAAGCAGTTGTATTGTAGATTGCGAAAGAGAAGGATGTCCGGGAAAAACAACAGAAAATCCTGAGGTTTTTCCCATGGAAAAATGAGAAACGTTTGTAAACCTTTGTAAATAATAAAATTAAATAAGCGTATGGGTTTTGCCCGGCACTTCATATTAACCCTTTTAATTTTTACTTCGCAGTACTGCAAAGCACAAGCCGATACTGCTATACAATCCATCCAGCAATTACCATTAAAATACATCAATCAAATAGACAGTAAGATTGACAAATACAGTAACCGCATTGTTACCAAAACAGAAAAAACACTTACCAAATTAGCTAAGTGGGAAAATAAAATAAAAGCACTTTTACAAAAAGCCAGCCCCCAAACTGCTGAAAGATTATTTGGGGAAGGCAAACCCACTTTTACCATATTACTGCAAAAATTTAAGCAAGGGCAAACCATTACCGAAGGCTATAAAGCAAAATATGATGAATACAGGGACAAACTAACCACCAGTATACAATATATAGAACAACAAAAACAAAACCTCGATACTAAAATAGTGCAGCCAGTAGCTAACGCAACTAAAAGATTAAATGAACTGGATGATGAAGTAAAACAACAGGAAGCAGTGGAAGCTTTTATTAAAGAAAGAAAAAAACAGCTTATCAGCGAAGCTGTAAAATATATGGGTAGTAGCAAATACCTCACTAAAATAAATAAAGAGGGGTATTATTATATAGAAACTATTAAAAACTACAAGGAGATCTTCAGTAATAAAAAGAAAGCAGAACAAACGGCACTCACCCTCTTAAACAAAATACCCGCCTTTACAAAGTTTGTACAGCAAAACAGTATGCTGGCGCAATTATTTGGCTCACCAACGGCAGCAGGTACAACCGCAAGCTTGGCAGGTCTGCAAACAAGGGCAAGTGTAAATGCACTGATTCAAAACCAGATAGCAGCAGGCGGCCCCAATGCACAGCAGGTTATACAACAAAATATACAGCAGGCACAAAGCGAATTAAGTAAACTAAAAGATAAAGTATTAAAAGCTGGTGGTAGCAGCAGTGATATGGACATACCTGATTTTAAGCCCAACCAGCAAAAGACAAAAACCTTTTTGCAACGCTTAGAATTTGGCACCAACTTTCAAACTACAAAAGGTAACAGCTATTTGCCAACGGCTACAGATTTGGGATTATCCGTCGGTTATAAGATAAACGATAAATCAATAATTGGCATTGGCGCCAGTTATAAACTAGGCCTGGGAAAAGATATCAGCCATATGCAACTCAGCAGTGAAGGCGCAGGGTTACGAAGTTTTGTTGACTACAAACTAAAAAAACGATTTTTCATAACCGGAGGGTATGAGATGAATTACAGGGCAGTATTTAAAAACATACAGCAGTTGCAAAATTTTAACACTTGGCAGCAGTCGGGATTGATAGGCCTGAGTAAAAAAATAAATGCAAAGGGTAAACTGATAAAAGGCACAAAGCTGCAACTTTTGTATGATGCATTAGCGTATAAACATACGCCAGTGAGCCAGCCGGTGGTATTTCGCATAGGATATAATTTTTAAACTGAATTATAATATAGAGTTTATGAAAATAAGCAGCACAGTAAAACCTCTCTTAGCCGTATTATTTTTTGTGGGTGGGTACAACTTGGCTCATGCGCAAACCGATCAGCAGGCCTATAACCTGCAAAAAGTAATACCGCCATCACCCAACGCATCAAGTTTGGGTAAATATGTAGACTGGCCGGTGAACATTTACACAGGGGTTCCCCAAATTGATGTGCCAGTTTACGAAGTAAAAGGGAGAAGCCTGTCGGTACCCATTTCACTGAGTTATCATGCTTCAGGGATTAAGGTTAGTGAGAATGCATCTAATGTGGGCTTAGGTTGGAGTTTGCAGGCTGGAGGGGTAATAACCAGGTCGGTTAGGGGGCTTGCCGATGATGATAGCCCCGTTGGGTACCTTAGTTTAAGAAACTATTATACCAATCCCAATGATCTTTCCTCCGGGTCAATAGCAACGGGTACTTCCCCATTTTCAGATTCTGCATTACAAAAAGCAGTAGCCGATGGAACTTTAGACAGCCAGCCGGATTTATACATGATTAGTGCGCTGGGCCGTTCTTATAAATTTTATTTTTCCGGCACCGGTACTATTCTTACCCAACCTTTTAGCAAACTAAAAATAACATTCAATAATACCCCTCAAAGTTCCTGGAATGTTATAATGGAAGATGGTACCAAACTTCTTTTTGGTGGAGGGAGCAATTTTAATGAAACAACCCTTACACAACAAAGCCTGTCAGTATCCGACCCGTTTATTTCTGCCTGGTACCTGCAATCCATTACTTCTGCAACGGGGGAAATAATCAACTTTACTTATTCTTCCACAGGGCAGATTACTACAGACAGCTATGTTTATGAATCGGATTATATGTTAAATATGGTTGAACCAATTGGTTTTGGAATAGGGGCTCCAGTTACAAACAAGGTTGCCAAAAAAGTAATTCAAATCTCAGATATAAATTTTTTAACGCCTGCAACTATTGAATCAGAACTGTGCAGGGTATATTTTGATACAACTGCCCGAACTGACCTGCCTGGCAGTTTTGCCGTTTCAGGCATACGCATTTATTCTAAACCGCAGAATAAAACCATCCAGTCTTATTTGCTTAATTATGTTTATTCAACGGCAACAGCCAGCAACACTTATACGGGTGGTTATACCACACCCCCCAGCCGTTTAAAACTCAACAGCCTGGAGGAGGTACCCGGCGACGTTACTGCCCCGCATAAATTGTGGCAATTTAATTATAACCCTTTGTCGCTTCCTTCCCGAAAATCATATGCCCAGGATTATTGGGGTTATTATAATGGCGCTACTAATAATAACACCTTAAAACCATTTGTTATTAATTTTAACCCGGATAATTATGCCTTTGCCAACCGTTCAGCAGAATCTACTTCTATGATGGCCGAAATGCTCACTAAAATTACTTACCCCACCGGAGGCTATAGCCAGTTTACCTTTGAGCCCAACAGCTACCCCGCCAATGAACAACAATTTAATTCGGTACCTGTAAGTCATAGCCTGTTTTTGACTACAGGCCAGAGTAATTTTAGCAATACTACATCCACCACATTCACCATTACCAAACCTCAATATTTTAAATTTCAATCCACGGCTACATTTAGTGCTGTTTATTTACAGGACTTTGGTACTACGGTTACATTGGCCTCAGCAGTTTTAAAAAATTCATCTAACACTACAATTAGCTCAATAAGTTTTCAAAAACCTGCAAATGCAAGTACTACCTTACCTACTACTTTAAATGCTACTACATCATCTGTTTTACTCAGCCCCGGCACTTATACTTTTACCACCAGCAGCATTTCTGTGCAAACAGACTTTGCAAGCACTTTGCAAACCGTATCATTAAATTCAAGTTTTACTTATACCGGATCGTTGGGTGTTCAGTTAGTCAACCATCCTGTTGGTGGGGTACGCATAAAAGACATTGCTTATTTTGATAATGTTGACAATACCAAGAGCATTATTAAAAATTACACTTATTCCGGAGCAAATGTTATTTCTCCTCTAGACTCTGCCGCCGACTTTGTTACTTTAACCACAGACCGAACATGGGATTGTGTGGGAACAGTCAATGGTGGTAACCTTACACCCTGCGGTTTGCCGGGGTGTTTAGCTTTTTCTGTTATCTATTATGAAAGAAATACCTCTTCTAAATTTGGGTTGGGCAGCATACAGGGGGGAACCGTAGGCTATAGCACCGTTACCGAAAGCCTGGGTACTGGTGGAGCGGGGGGCAAAAATATTTATAATTATAGTTTTGTCAGTAATCCTAACAGTACCCTGGCCTCGCAGTTTCCTTACCCACCCGTTACCTCATTAGATTATGAGCGGGGGCTTTTGTTAGACCAGAGCAGTTACAATGTAGTGGGTACCATGCTAAGCAGGGCTGTAAATACCTACCAGTTTTTAAATAAAGGCTCTGTTAAGGCTTATAAGGCAGCTTATAAATTTAATATACTTTCCAGTTGTTATGTAGCGCCAAGTGTTGGGTATTTTCTCAACAGGCAGTTTTACCAGGATGAAACCAATCAAATACAAAAACTATCTACTACCCAAACCATGTACGATCAAAGTGGGCTAAATCCGTCAACTACCGTTACCAATTATTTTTACGATAATCCCAATAATCTTTCCCCAGTAAGAACAGAAGTAAATGACAGCAAAGGCAATTTGGTTAAAACGCTCAGCTTTACGCCGCTTGAAAAAACAGATATCAATACTGCCACACCATTAACCACTACTGCCGCTGCAGCAATTGATAACATGGTGGCCCTTAATATTATTTCGCCGGTTTTACAGCAACAGCAATTTAAAGCCGGGGTATTGCAAAACTTGGTGCTTACCAATTATAAAAACTGGACAACCGCACTGGTACTGCCGGAAAATATACAGGTTAAAAAAACTACCAACCCATTGGAGACAAGGGTACGTTTTAATGCCTATGATAACCTGGGTAATTTATTAGAGCAGCAAAAAGATAATGATATACTACAATCTTATGTATATGGGTACAATAAAAATTACCCGGTAGTCCAGGTAGTAGGAGCAAGCAGTGCAACCATTGCAGCGTTAGTAAATCAAACGGTGTTGGACAATCCTTTAAGTACCGATGCGCAAATAAGAACTGAACTCAATAACATTAGAACAGGGTTAGCTACTACCAAAGCATTAGTTACTACATATACTTATAAGCCTTTAGTAGGAATAAACAGCCAAACAGACCCCAACGGCAGAACAACTTATTACGAATACGATGCCTTTAACAGGTTAACTTTAATAAGAGACAAAGACAACAACGTCCTCAAAAAAATCTGTTATAACTATGCCGGTCAACCAGAAAATTGTGTAACCTGTACCGGAATGCCTACTACCCCCAACTGGCAAAACACCACCACAGCACTGCGTTGCCAACAGGGCAGTTGCGGTAATACGGGTTACCAGGAGCAGGAGCAAAAGGATATCAATGTGTGTAGCGCCACGTATAACCAAACACAGTGGGTAAATGCAGGGTACAATCCAACAGCCTGCCCGTTAGTAAACTGTATAGCCCTTACTTCAACCAATATAAACGCAGGCACAGGCTATACAGCCAGCTATTATAATAATGCAACGGGTATCACTTACAATTTTACCGTATCCAGTGCAGCCGGGTTACAGCCATTAGGGTCAATACCACAAGGTGTTTATACACTAACCATTTCAACAACAGGGTTCCAGTCGTTTGGAATATTTTATTCAGGCTGCGTATTTAAATCACAATCAGGAACTTCGGCAACTTTTTTTAACATATCCGTTTCGTCAGGCTCAGGCGCCTGCAACTCCATAAAAATAGATATGACGCAAGGATCATAAAATAAAACAACAACCATGTCAAAACTCATCACAATAACCGCCCTCTTTTTTGGAATCGCAGTTAGCGCATTATCTCAAAGCGTTTATACCTACACGGTAAAAAGCATAGAAGGCCCCAACCTGCCACTGAATGCTTACACCGGCAAAAAACTTTTGGTAATAACCCTACCCACACAGCAAAATGCATCCAATGATTCTTTGCTGCGTTCATTAGATTCTATAAGGGCTGCTTATACCGGTACATTGCAAATAATAGCCGTACCATCTTACGAAGATGGTTATACACCTGCTCTAAAAAACAGTTTAAAGCAATGGTACAGGAGCATACTGGGTACGGGTATTATCGTTACAGAGGGGGTACGCACAAGAAAAACCTCGGGCAGTCAGCAGCATCCTTTATTTAAATGGCTGACGGATAAAGATAAAAATGGTTTTTTTGACCAGGATGTAGCAGGCCCCAGGCATAAATTTATTGTATGGACAAACGGGGAACTTACCAGTGTGCTGGGGGCACCAACAAAAATTGCTGGTACTGCCATGAATACATTGTTGCAGGGGCAGTAAATATTATAAAAGGAGATAAAAAATTAAAACCCAAAATTTTTTTCAATGAGAAAAGGATTTAAACATACCGTAAAACTTTTAGCCGCAGGCATTATTTGTATACTGTGCAGCCAGCAAACAAATGCCCAGCACACAGGCACAGACTATCCGGCAGGTACACCAGTAAACTTTGTACGCACCTGGGATGCAACAGCACCCGAGCAGGATGCCAATAATTTAATAACAAGGCCAGTAAAAGATGTAAAACAAGCCACCCAATATTTTGATGGATTGGGCAGGCCTTTGCAAACAGTAATAAAACAAGGCTCTTTTGCAACAGGTGGTACAGCAACAGATATGGTAAGCCCGGTGGAGTATGATGCCTTTGGCCGTGAGCAATATAAATATTTACCCTTTGTTGCAAACAATTATGGTGGCAATACTTCAATAGCTGATGGCGCATTTAAACTAAACCCCTTTGCACAGCAGGTTAGTTTTATGACTAACCAGTACGGCACACAAGGCGAAACTTATTTTTACAGTAAAACAAATTTTGAAGCCTCGCCACTAAACAGGCCAACCGATACTTATGCACCCGGCAGCAGTTGGGCAGGCAGCGAAGCCAATGCACCTGCACTACAAAGAAATGTGCAGGTGAAATACTTTATTAATACCGTTACAGACGATGTAAAAATATGGATAGTAACCGATAATGCAACTTTAGGGGTATTTGGCACTTATGCCACTGCAATAAGCTACCCTGCTGGGCAACTGTATAAAAACATCACAGTTGACGAACACAAAAAACAGGTAATAGAATTTAAAGATAAAGAAGGCAAGGTAATTTTAAAGAAAGTGCAATTAACAGCAGTTAGTGATGATGGTACCGGAAGCGGTTACCCTGGCTGGCTCTGTACTTATTACATTTATGATGATTTAAATAACCTGCGTTGTGTAATACAACCGGAGGCTGTGCGGCTCATGAATTCTGCAGGCAACTGGGATCCGTCCACATACCTGGCCGAGCAATGTTTCCGGTACGAATACGATCAGCGTAACCGCATGATAAAAAAGAAAGTACCCGGCGCAGCAGCAGTATGCATGGTGTACGATGCAAGGGACAGGCTGGTACTTACACAAGATGGCAATTTAGCCACGCTAAGTAAATGGATGTACACTACTTATGACGAATTAAACTCGCCAGTTGCAACAGGTTTATGGCCAAGTGCGTTAACCTGGGATCAGCATGCAAATAACGCAGCAGGCAGTACAATTTACCCAGCTTCCGTTATGAGTGGAGAAGAAGAACTAACCAGAACATTTTATGACGATTACGGTTGGCTTGCCACAAACGGCAACCCCTTTGCCACTACAAGGAGTACACTTGACGATGGCAATTTTAATGCAGCAAGCACCTCCTATCCATACTATCAGGCATTAACACAAAGCAATGCCCTAAAGGGCATGCCTACCGGCAGTAAAATAAAAGTGCTGGGAACAGCCTCCACCTATTTATACAGCATAAGCTATTACGATGATAAAGGCAGGGTACTACAAAGCCAATCTCAAAACATTACTACCGGCACCGATATCAGCACCACACAGTACAACTGGGCAGGGCAACCGATGATGAGTGTATTAAGACAGCAAAAAAATGGCAGCAACCCCCAAACCAATATTGTACTGTCGCAACTTACTTACGATGATTTAGGGCGGGTAACAAAAACAGAAAAAAAAGTAAGCAATACTTTAGTAAATGGTGGTGCGTTGCCCAATGTTTTTACCACCACAGCAGAAATGCAGTATGATGCATTGGGACAGTTAAAAAACAAAAAACTGGGCAGGCAGAAAGATGCTGGTGGCAACTATACCACCACTCCAATTGAAACCCTTGCTTACGATTACAATATCCGTGGCTGGTTGCTGGGTACTAACCGTAATTACCTAACCACCACCGGGCAAAACGGCAGCACTAAATTTGGTTTTGAACTGGGTTATGATAAATTAACGGGCAGCAGTGGCCGCAATTTTACAGCAGCACAATACAACGGCAATATTAACGGGATGGCTTGGAAAAGTGATGGCGATGATGTAAAACGAAAATATGATTTTACCTATGATGCAGTAAACCGCTTACTCAAAGGCCAGTTTGAGCAGGACGATGCCACCAATACATGGAACAGCACTACCATGAATTATTCCATGCAGATGGGAGATGGCAACGACCCTACAAGCGCTTATGATGCCAATGGCAATATAAAAGGCATGACACAGTTTGGCTGGAAAATTGGAGCCAGCCCTACCACGCCAATAGATAACCTGAAATACACTTACATTACCGGTACTAATAAGCTAAAAAGTGTAACCGATTTTAATAATGATGCTACAACTAAATTGGGCGACTTTAAAACCAACGCCACCCATCCGCAGGCAGCCACAAAAACTGGCCTTACAGCAGGCAGCACACCTGCACAGTTTGATGCCATTACCGATTACAGTTACGATGTAAACGGTAACCTTAATCTCGATAATAATAAAGCCATCAGCAGTATTACCTACAACCATTTAAACCTGCCATCGGTAATAACAGTAACGGGCAAGGGTAATATAACCTACACTTACGATGCAGGTGGTAATAAAATAAAAAAACAAACCATTGAAAGCCCAGTAGCAACCAATGGCAATAAAACCATTACCACCACTACAACCTATATTGGCGGTATGGTATACGAAAGTAAAACCAGCCTACCCGCCAATACACCCAATGACGATTATACTGACAGGCTACAGTTTATAGGGCAGGAAGAAGGAAGGATACGTTTTAAGCCAGCAGTAGGTGGTACACTTGCCAGTTTACAATACGATTACATGTTAAAAGACCATTTAGGCAATGTGCGGATGGTACTAACCGAAGAGCAGCAAGTTGACCAATATCCAGCCGCCACGATGGAAACAGCAACAGCCACCACCGAAGAAACCTTTTACAGTAATTTACCAACAACAAGAACAACACTACCGACAGGCTACCCTGCCAACACACCAGCAGGTAACCAAAGAGTAGCCAAAGTAAAAGCAGCAGCAGGCAGCCAAAAAATAGGACCAGCCATAATTTTAAAAGTAATGGCAGGCGATAAGTTTAACCTTATGGTAAACAGTTGGTGGAAGAGTACCAGCACACCCGGTTTACCCGTAAGCCCTGTAAACGAACTAATCGCAGCATTGTCTGGTAATATATCCGCAGCATCCGGCGGCAAAGCATCCTCAACAGAATTAATCAATAGCGGCTTAAGCGGTACAGCAGCTAACAGTTTTTTAAACAGCCAGAGTGGGTACAACGCAACAAGGCCAAAAGCATTTATAAACTGGGTGGTATTAGATGAACAATTTAAAATAGTAAACAGCAGCAGTGGTTTTGAGCAAGTGGGAGCAACCAATACCTACACTACCCATGTACGCCCAAATTTAACAGTAGATAAGAGCGGATATTTGTATATTTACGTTAGTAATGAAACACCGAATATAGATGTGTTCTTTGATAATTTACAGGTAACGCATGTAAGGGGTGCTATTTTAGAAGAGACCCATTACTATCCTTTTGGGCTCCCCATGGCTGGCATCAGTTCAAAAGCCGCTGGTATGATTGAAAACAAGAAAAAGTACAACAGCTATGAATACAACACAGATTTTGATTTGAATTGGAATGAAAGTTATTACCGTACCCACGACCCACAATTAGGAAGATTTTTACAAATAGACCCCAAGCCCAGTTATGATGAAAGCCCCTTTGCTGCAATGGGCAATAATCCTATTAAGTACAATGATTTGTTAGGCGATAAGTATAAGTTGAACGGAAGTGATGATGACAAGAAAGCATATCTAGAATACTTGCATGATTTGACTGGTAATACTTATAAACTAAATAAGAAAGGTGAAATAGTAAGAGTAAATAAAAAACTCAATACTAAAACTACTGATAAAGTATCAGGCAGACTTTCTAAATTAGTTGACAAAGCGATTAGGAGCAAGGAAACTATAACAATGAATTTGCGAAATGATGAAAAGACAGATAAAGGAGTTGGTTTTGATGTAGCTGCATCAGGTACAGTAGATATGAGGGATTTGGCAAAAGTGAAAGAGTTTTCTAAAGAGAGTGGAGATAATGCTTACATGGCAGGAATAGTTGGGCATTTTATAAATGAATTAATGTTATTGCCCGGAGCTAAGCAGCAAGATGCAACTGCTCGTCAAGAAGCCCATAACGCTTCATTAAAAGTTGATGGTCAGATAGTCACTGAAATGTTAGGAATCCCCAATGCAGAACGAACGCAGGGTCCAGTAGACCGCCAAAGCACTCCTGGGCAATCAAAATATCCTGCGGTTTATGGACAAGTTCAATATGTTGTTCCATTCCAAACTACTGTTACATCAGATGGCAAAACACGGGAAACTTATAATACTTGGGAAATAGTTGGTAGGATTATTAAAATTGATAACTCTCAAAAACATTAGTAATTTATGTTGAAGTTTTTATTTATAGTCTTGACAACGTTCTCCAATTGTTCACATAGAGCAGAGGTTGTATTACCTAAACAAATAGAATACTCAACTATTTTTTTAGATTATAAAAGCCCTGTAATTGGTGGCTGCGGTAATTATCTTTTAGCGTATCGCTTTAAGTTTAAAAATGCAAACGACAGTTTTATTACTTGTATAATACGCTGCCCTGATTCATACGGAGAAAGTTTTTTTGAAAAAGGAAAAAGCTATAAAGCAAAACTTAGTTCTGAAAATATAAAAGATAGTTTAAAAAACTACACAATTGTAAACACATTTGAAAACGACACTTCCCCTGTTTATTTAATTACTAAAATAACAAAAGCCCCGTGAGGGGCTTTTTGTATTTAAGAAGCGTAAGCTTTTTTAGTTTTATGGTCTCTAAGAAAAGCATCCAGCAAAGCGAACACATGAGCTTTGTCGTCAGCATTTAATTTTTGGATGTCCTGTATTTTTTTAAGAACAGCTTTATCCAGTTCAACAGCGGATTTACCGACGAGATAATCCAAAGACACTTCCAGCGTATCAGCGATTTTAATAACGACCTCAATAGAAGGTTTTACTTCGTCCCGTTCATATCGTCCGATAATATCCCCCACTGGCGCAAGTGTTCCGCTTTAGCGGCTCACTTGATGCCGATTAATTCTGCCGGACTGTGTCCGGATTTAGAAAACAAATGTTGATTATATTTACCTAATCTAATTTAAAACCTTATGTCCAGTAAATATAAAGTAGGCGAAGATGCCATACCACATTTTGTTACATTTTCCGTAGTGGGTTGGGTAGACGTATTTAGCAGGGAGCAGTATAAAGAACTGTTCGTTGAAAGCTTAAAATATTGCCAGCAGCAAAAAGGGATGGTTTTACATGCCTGGGTAATAATGACCAATCATGTACACTTAATTATCAGCAGCAATAGTAATCAGTTGGAGAATATTGTTAGAGACCTGAAAAAATATACGAGCAAACAAATAATAAAAGCCATACAGGAAAACAATAGCGAGAGCAGGAAAGAATGCCTGCCTGCCGGTAGGCAGGGATGATAAACATTTTTAGTTTT
>JAYSTT010000542.1:0-5899 GCA_043719495.1 Ferruginibacter sp.
GGCATAAAGAGTAATGCAATGGAACTAAGTATTGCGCCAAATAAAAAATAAGGCCTTCTCCTTCCTAATTTTGGATGCCAGGTTTTATCGCTTAAATAACCAATTATTGGCTGAACAAATAATCCTGTTAATGGTGCAGCAAGAAACAAGTAAGGAATTTTATCGGCGTTTGCCCCAAGGTTATCATAAATAACCCCCATGTTAGCCCTTTGCAAATCCCATCCAAACTGAATGCCTAAAAAGCCAACACTCATGTTGATGATTTCGGACAAAGGCAGACGAGGCTTTGATTCTTTATCCAAATCATCCAAAATAGTTTTATCGTAATCTGCCATAGCAATCGTTTTAAATTATCGTTAAATGTGTACAAAATACACATAATTAAAATAGTACAAAAAAACATCTTTAATAGATGTTTTAAAATATTTTAGTAAGCAAGATTAAATTACAAACCCATCCGGCAGCACCGCTCCTTTTTTTAATACCACAATGCCGTCTTTAACAGTATAAAGCGAATGATCTGACTCGGGTAAATGGGCGCCTCCGTTAATACGTACATCATTTCCAATACGGCAGTTTTTATCAATTATTACATTCTTTATATAACACCTGTCTCCTATTCCTAACTTTGGAATACTTCTTTCAATATTATGAGCTATCTCTTCAAGCGTTTCGTAATAATCACTTCCCATCATATAACAGCTTACAACTGTAGAGCCCTGACCAATGCGGCTTCGTATACCAATTACACTGTTTTCTACACGGCTGGCGTTAATAATACAACCTTCGGCAATAAGTGTATGTTCAAGCGTGGTGCCACTAATTTTTGCCGGTGGCAGCATTCTTGCCCTACTATACACCACATTTCGGTTATCAAATAAATTAAATAAGGGTATTTCCAGTGTTAATGCAAGATTGGCTTCAAAAAAAGAATAAATATTTCCAATATCTGTCCAGTAACCGTCATACTGGTAACTTATTACTTTGGATTTTCCTATGGAAGAAGGAATTATTTCCTTTCCAAAATCAGTGGCATCTTTTTTCTCTGTTTCAAGTAAGTCAAATAAAAGTTTTCGGTTAAAAATATAAATACCCATTGATGCCAGGTAGTTTCTTCCCTGCTTTTGCATTTCGGTTCCGGTATCACTTACCCATTCGGGCAATAAATCTTTTGCAGGTTTTTCTATAAACGAAGTAATTATAGTTTCTTCATTTGCTTTTAAAATACCAAATTCAGGCGCTTCTCTGTCTCCTACCGGAATAGTGGCAATGGTAATATCAGCACCCTGTGCTGCATGATTATCAATCATGGCACCAAAATCCATTTGATATAACTGATCGCCGCTCAAAATAAGTACATAATCAAAATCATTATTGCCAATATGTTTTAAAGATTGTCTTACTGCATCAGCTGTTCCCTGAAACCATCCGGGGCTGTCAGGCGTTTGTTCTGCTGCCAGTATATCAACAAAACCTTTGCTGAAAGCACTGAATTGATAAGTATTTTTTATATGCTTATTGAGAGAAGCGGAATTATACTGGGTTAAAACAAACATCCTGTTTATGCTTGAATTGATACAATTGGAAATAGGAATATCCACCAACCGGTATTTTCCTGCAATGGGTACAGCAGGTTTACTGCGTGTTGCGGTTAAAGGATAAAGACGAGAACCGGCTCCGCCGCCTAAGATTACTGCTACTACAGATGTTGCGTTCATAATTATTATAATTTGTAACTAAATGTATTGATATTTTTGATACAATCCTTGTGGGGAGTAAAATTTATTTTTAAAAAAAGGCACTATAAAATGGATTGATATAATTCAATATAGCGACCTGCACTTACCTCCCATCCATTATCAATCTGCATCATTTTTTTTCTGAGTAAAGTAAATTTTTTTTTATCGGCAAACAATTCTGTGGCCCGGTAAATAGAATAGGTAATATCACCAACACTGGCGTTATTAAACCTTATTCCAAATCCATCCTTGTCTCCTATATCGGTTACGGTATCTTTTAGCCCACCCGTACTTCTTACTATAGGCATAGTTCCATAGCGCAGGGCATACATTTGGTTAAGGCCGCATGGCTCTACTTTGCTGGGCATGAGTAAAAAATCGGCACCAGCATACATTTGATGAGCAAGTTTTTCGTTGTACCCAATTTGAGAATTATAAAAACCTGTCAGGCTGCTTTTCATAATTTCTAGTTGTGCTTCCACCGAAGGATCGCCGCTTCCTAAAATTAAAAAATTCATTTTACCATTCATATGATAAATTGAATCGTTGATGGCCTGGGGCAATAATTCAGCCGATTTTTCTCCTACCAGGCGGCCAATAAAAACAAAAAGTGGTTTTTCTATATCCAGGCCAAAATCATCACACAATTTTTTCTTATTCAGTTTTTTCCCCTGGTCAACATCTTTAATCGAAAAATTATCTAAAATATAAGTATCTGTTGCAGGGTTCCAAACCAGGTTATCTATACCGTTTAAAATACCGGTACATTTTCCTTTTTCATATTCAAATAAACTTTCCAGCCCATTGGCGTCATACCTCAGTTCGTCCATATAACTTGGGCTAACTGTAGTTACTCTTAATGCACATTTTATTCCGGAAGCTAAAGGATTGATTTTATCTTCCCAATCCAGTTTGCCCCATTGCCAGCTATCGTAAGCAGGTATATAATTGTTTTTGCTCCAGTCCATCCAGCCCTGGTATTGAGCATTGTGAATAGTTAGCACTGTGGGTATTGTGGCCAGATGCCTGAATGCATAACAGTTCTGCATCATAAAAGGAATAAGCCCGGTATGATGGTCATGTACATGCACTATATCGGGCCGGTGCTGCCATTTGCTAATCCAGTCTGTTACAGCAATTTGAAAAGCGGTGTATCTTTCGGAATCATCATCGTAGCCGTAAATTTTTTCTCTGTTAAATAAGCCAAAAATATCCACGCAGTATAAATCAAAGCCAAGCTTATTGGTTTGTTCCCGGATGATGGTATAATCAAAATAATATTGCCCCATGGTAAACGAGCCTTTATGTACTGTTTCCCATTCATTGTCAAATAAGAATTTAGTGCGGTGCATGGGCATAACCACTTTAGCGGTATGCTCTAAATCATTTTGATATTTGGGTAATGCCCCGGCAACATCGGCCAGGCCTCCCGCTTTGGCATAAGGGTAACATTCTGCAGTTACATGAAGTATTTCCATTGTTAGCTATTAAAAATAATATGTTTACAATATTAGTATGTTTAGATTGTTTTGCGCAAATTATAATAATTATACTCCACTTTTACCTTCTATTAAATTTACTGTGATAGTAGCACAAATTATAAAGGATTCATTTATAAATAAAATGAAAATTTTTTCCAGTCAGTAATTTATTCTATTTTCAATTACTTAAAACATAACGATATGCCAACTGAACAAAAAGATTTACACAATAATTTTCAAAAACCAGCTTTAATACCCACTAATTATGGTGCACTGGCTAATTTAGTCATTGTATTTTTTTTCTGGGGATTTATTGCAGCTTCAAACAGTATTTTAATACCTTTTTGTAAAACCCATTTTCATTTAAATCAATTTCAGTCGCAACTTATAGGATCAGCTTTTTATGGGGCTTATTTTATAGGTTCTTTAATTTTATTTTTGGCATCCAATTTTATGGGTACAGACATTTTAAATAAGATTGGTTATAAAAAGGGAATTATTTATGGATTATTAATTTCAGTAGTAGGGGCACTTTTAATAATACCTTCAGCAAATGCCGGATCATTTTATGCCATTTTAGGCTCTTTTTTTGTAGTGGCCCTCGGCTTTTCTTTACAACAAACAGCTGCACAGCCCTTTGCCATTTCCCTCGGTGACCCCTCAACCGGATCTCACCGTTTAAATTTAGGTGGTAGTGTAAATTCTTTAGGTACAACATTAGGCCCTATCATTGTTAGTTTTTTTCTATTTGGAAAAGTAGGTGCAAAAGATGTAGTTGTTACAGTAACTAACATTAATACGTTGTATTTAATTGTAGCGGGAGTTTTTGCAGCAGTTGCTATCTTCTTTGCCATTTCCAAATTACCTGACGGAAAAAATACTGAAAAATTTGAACAGGCTAATAAAGCTGCTGCTTCATTATCTATAATGACAGCTTTAATAGTTGGAGTAATAATAATCGGGCAATTAACAGAATTACCTAAAACCCCTTTACTGCTTACTATTTTAATTGCTGTTGTGGGTATTTTATTTTATTCCAATTCAAAAGCTATTAATTTAGGCGATGGATGGGGTGCTATGAAATATGAACAATTAATTTATGGAATGATAGGCATTTTTGTTTATGTAGGGGTGGAAGTAACTATCGATAATAATTTTGGTGCTTTACTTAAAACGCCCGGTTATTTAACCGTTGATGGTTTAGATGAAAGTAAAATTTCAAAATATGTTTCCTTGTACTGGGGAAGTTTAATGATTGGACGATGGACTGGTGCAATTAGTGTTTTTAATCTGTCGAAACAATCAAAGAAAATAATGATGGCAATTGTGCCTTTTATTGCATTTGGACTGGTTTTATTTGTTAACAGTTTAAATGGCAGTGATGTAAGCGACCTTTATTTTTATGCAATTTGTATTGCTATTGCAGTTGCTGGTTTTTATTTTGGCCAGGAGAAGCCGGTAAAAACTTTGGTTACTGTTTCTCTTTTAGCTGCTGTTGCTATGATAACGGGTGTTTTAACTAACGGAATTGTTTCAGTATATGCATTTATGGCTGGGGGTTTATTCTGTTCGGTTATGTGGCCCTGCATTTTTTCATTAAGTGTTGGGGGCTTGGGGAAATATACTTCTCAGGGGTCAGCGTTTTTAATTATGATGATTCTTGGCGGGGCAATCGTCCCTCCTTTGCAGGGAGCAATTGGCGATATACATTCAATAGGTTTTCATAATTCTTATCTATTGGCAGCCGTTTGTTTTTTATTTTTGGTATGGCTTGCATTTAAACTTAAAAGTATTTTACATAAACAGGGCTTGGATTTTGATGAACAAGTTGGAGGCAGTCACTAGATTTTTTATTAGATAAAAATTATTTTTTAATTAATAACTTTATCAGTACCGGATGATCCGGTACTGCTTTTTAAATTTGCTATATGGCAACAGCTTTAGACCAATTAGTAATTGGGATTGATATTGGCGGCACCGGAACAAAATTTGGAATTGTGGACCGTGATGGCAATGTTTTATTTGGCAGTGAAATATCTACTAAAAAGCATGCAACTGTAAACAGTTTTATTGATGAATTATATGAAGCACTATCGGAGCTTATTGAAAGATCCGGTGGAACGGGAAGAATAAAAGGTATAGGTGTGGGTGCACCAAATGGCAATTTTTATACCGGTACTATTGAGTATGCCCCAAATCTTCCCTGGAAAGGTATTATTCCATTAGCAGAATTACTGGAAACAAAATTCAAGTTACCGGTAACACTTACCAACGATGCCAACGCTGCCGCTATTGGAGAGATGATGTATGGTGCTGCAAAAGGTATGAAGGATTTTATAATGATAACTTTAGGTACAGGCGTTGGCAGTGGCATTGTAGCCAATGGTCAATTAATTTATGGTCATGATGGATTTGCAGGTGAGCTGGGCCATACTATTGTAATACCTGACGGACGTTTTCATTCCGGTACAGGTAAAAAAGGGCCATTGGAAGCCTACGCTTCTGCTACAGGTGTACGCTTAACTGCCATAGAAATTTTAGAAAAAAATACCGAACCCAGTTTATTAAGAGATATACCTTATGATAAGTTGGATTCTAAAGCTGTTTATGAAGCAGCTATACAAGGCGATAAGGTAGCCATGGAAGTTTTTGAATATACAGGAAAAATATTGGGCCTTG
>JAYSTT010000543.1:0-5888 GCA_043719495.1 Ferruginibacter sp.
TGCTTCGTAACGGATCTTGCCTTCAATACCCATGTAGTCTGCGGACTTGCCTTTTAAAGTCAACCCATCTTTTCCAAAGCCATCCATTTTAAAATAATCGGTTGCATAATTGGAATGAGTTTGATTTCTTTCACCACGCAGTTGAGCCGTTAATGAAATACTTGCCGGTTTATTAGCCGTTAACCTTACAGCAATTGTTTGGTCGGGTGCTGAAGAAAATACTTCCCGTAAATAAGTAATTCCATTTACTGTATATTGAACAGAAGTTATACCTGTACTCAAATCGAGCCAGCGTTTATAATCAGTTACCTCCTTTTCATTTTTGAAGGAGAGGATAAGATTTGCAAATGCCTGGTATTTCTGTTGCTCTACAGGATACCCCATCATATACCTTCCAAAAAGCTTATGCGCTTTAATTGGATTTCCTTCAAAAATATTCTTTTGAATTTCTGGCAATACTTTGTAGCCTCCTTTTACTACGGTTGAATAGGGGCCACCAGACCAATAAGTGTCTTCGTTCAGTTGAATTCTTTCTTCTCCATTTTTTCCGAATACCATCGCACCGAGGCGGCCATTTCCCACAGGCAGGGCTTCCTCCCATACAGAAGCTGGTGCTTTAAACCACAATAATGTTGAGGGGTCAAAATTCTGCGTATTAATTGACTCTGCAATATTTGTGCTCTGACAATAAATTGAATTCAGCGAATAAGTTAATAGCGCAAGGATAATTGTGATTTTCTTCATACAAGAGAGTTTATAATTTTAATATATGGCAGCAATCAATTTATAGAATGGACTGAGGATTATTAATAATATCCTAAGAATAAATAAAGAGAGTGCCCATCTAAGATGGACACTCTTTTTATTTATTTAAGGTCTGCCTTAGAGCATTTAATTAATACAACATCATGTGGTGGTTATTGCTAAAATAAAGGCACCCTTTAGCATAATTAATTAAACTATCTTAATGTACACCAGTTCTTTTATCCCACCAAACCTGTGTGCCATAAAAAATATCTTTTTCAACCACACTAAATGGAAAACTAGTGTTTAATGTTTTTTCCTCGTCAGCGTAAGCCATTCTGAAGGGTGGCCGATTATGCGATGCCGCATAATTTACAGTAATATTGGTTAAAAGCGGAACATCTGTCCTTCTTGCTTCAGACCATGCTTCAACGCTTTGCTTAAACAGGCATATCCATTTTTGTAAAGCAATTTTCTGAAGATTGGTTGTTGTACCACCACCCCAGGCCACTTCAGGTTGTGTAAGGAAGGTTGTTATATCAACTGCAGTTATCTTACCACTCTCCTCGCACGATTTGGAAATGCCTGTTTCATAAGCTGTACGTGCATCACCAGTTGCCAGCCCCCGTTGATAAGCTTCCGCAAGGCAGAAATAGACTTCAGCACAATTCATATAAGGTACAAATCCCTTTGGATCATTCATAAACCTGTCGCCAAAATTAGACCTGTTGAAGTTGTTGTTCATGGTGTCAGATTTTTCATTTGGTCCAAACCGATGGCCACTATATTTTCCCCAACTATTTTTATCCGCATATATAGGAAGCCTCGGATCACCATTGTTTTGCAGTGCATCGATCATGGGTTGTTGAAACCTCCATCCGGTGGTTTTTGGAGCACCACTAACTGTTCCCATAGATTGAAACCAGATTTCCTGATCTGGTGCCGTTCCGGGAAAATACCAATATGCGTTATCCGTGTTGACTTTCATAATTGGATATTTTGTTGGATCACCCAGTACCTCCTTTATTACCCCGCCCGCTTTTACAGCATCAGCAGAAGACATACGGATCGCTACCCTTAGTCGCAATGAATTGCATAATTTCATCCATTTTGCAATATCTCCTTTTAAGAAGAAGTCACCGGCGCCTATTGGTTTACCTGCAAGATTAAACAAATTGGCAGCTGTTTTTAACTCTGTAAGAATTGCATTGTAAACCTCTTCCTGTTTGTCATATTTTGGATAAAGCTTTCCTTTTTCGAGCTGAAATGCTTCTGAATAGGGAATATCACCCCACATATCTGTGGTTTTTTGTGCATTATAGGCCTTAAATGTTAAAGCAGCAGCGTAAAGATTGTCATTCGTTTCATTTTTAGCCAAACGCATTGCATCTTCAGCATAGGTCATATTGATATACATGCTTCTCCACATATCATTGTTGATATCTACTCTGTATTCATAATCAGGAGCACCAACATATCCTGAATACGCTCCTGTATAATAGCAAGCCAATCTGGTACCAAATAATGTTCGCATTGAACTCAGTTCCGCCGACCCCAATACATTGGTTGCCGGTACAACAGTTGCCAGGTTGGGACTTACGTTCATTTTGTCAAAATCTTTGGTACACGAAGTGAAGCATATCAAAATGCCAACAAAGAATGACAGTTTTATTTTATTTATATTTTTCATACAATAATTTTTATTCAATTTGAAAATTTAAAAACTGACTTTAAAATTTAAACCATAACTTCTGGTAGTCGGAATCTGGAAATTTTCGTAACCAACTCCACCTGCACCGGAACCAAGGCCTGCCTCAGGATCTACACCCAGTTCCTTTGTGCTTTTGTCCCGGTAGAGAATCGCAAGATTCCTTCCAACAATAGATACATTCAGTTTTTGAAATGTTTTAGATTTTTTAAAATTAAAGTCATAACCCAGCACTACTTCACGAAGTTTAACAAATGTGCCATCAAGCATACTGTATTCATGGTTATTCCACATCCAGTCTCCGCAATAATATGCCTGTGCAGATACACGTACATCATTTGGTTTATTGTCGGCAAATACACCATCAACAATCAACCCATTTTCGCGTACATTATTTTTTGTTGTAACCTCATAAGTCCCTGTTGGATAGGAGTGCCATGCTGTAGTGCTAAAGAATTTACTACCCATGCGCATATCAATCAGGAAATTCAAATTGAACCCTTTGTAATTAAAAGTGTTTGCAAAACCTCCTGTCCAATCAGGCGTTACAGTTCCAAGATTTTTGGCAGCACCCGTAGTGTTGGGAAGGCCGTTAGGTCCGACCACCACTTTTCCATCGGCATTTCTAACAAAAGGAAGCCCCCAGATAATGCCCCATTCCTGACCCGGAATTCCGAGGGTTTTTGCCCCACCAAATCCCCGGGATATTTCGTAGGAGGAAAGACCTCCATAGAGGGCATTGACCATACTTTTATTTTTTGCCCAGTTAAGGGTTACCGCCCATTTCAAACCTGATTTATTGTCAAGCACTTTTGCCGCAAGCATGATTTCAACTCCCGAGTTTTCGATCTCTCCGGCGTTTAATTTTGTACTACGATAACCCGTTGTACTTGAAGTTCCCACAGACAGAATTTGATTTACGGTTGTTTGATCATAGTAAGTAACATCCAGCGAGATGCGGTCTTTCAGCAACCTCATATCGGCACCAAACTCGTAAGATGAAGTCTGGAAAGGTTTTAAGTCAGTTGGTGGTAATGTGCTGGTTGGACTAAAATAGGAGGTAGCGTTAAAGGAAGCTGCGGAGTAGGTTCTGCTCAATTGATAAGGGTCAGTGGCTCCTCCAACCTGTGCCCAGTTTGCCCTTAATTTGAGGTATGATAGCGTTTCAGACTTCCAATCAAATGCGTCTGTCAAACTTAAACCCAGACTAATGGAAGGGTAAAAATAGGACCGGCTGGAAGATGGCAATGTTGAACTCCAGTCGTTTCTACCCGTGATTCCAAGAAAGAGGTAGTCCTTATATGATCCGTTTGCAGAGAAATAAACACTTTGTGTTTCATACTCACTTCTAAAATCCCCAACACCGGGAACCCCTTTTACGTTGGATATCGCATAAATATCAGGAACAGTCAAATCGCTTGCAGACAATGACATTAAATTGAATTTGTTATTCCTATTATTAGCTCCTACAAGACCATCAACCCGGAAATCACCAAAGGTTTTATCAAAATTTAATGTAAAATCCAGGTTTGTTTCCTGTGAAAATTGTGAATTTTCATTAAACTGGCCACCTCTTCCTCGCTGCATATTACCTACCGTACCCGATTGCGTAATTACTTTCCTGTATTCATTATAAAAATCAATACCCATCATACCTTCTGCAGAGAGCCACTTATTGATTTTATATTTTGCACCAACATTTCCATAAATCCTATCTCTTTTAAAGCTGTTCGTATTTCTTAAAGCATAAAATGGGTTATCTCCTACAAAAATGTAATCCTTATTCCCCTTTTCATAAAAAAGATCCTTCGCATATTGAGTTGGATAATCCCGCTGCAGCCATCCAAAAATATCAGCCCAGGCATAACCGGTACTAGGTATGTTATCGCTCTGTTTTGAAAGATAGGTAATATTCGCTGTTGTGGTCAGTCGGTCTGACGGTGTAAGAATAATATTTGCTGCTACTGTATTTTGTTTTTGATCAGTAAAGTCTACTATACCTTTTGTATTCTGGTTAGTGTAAGAAATTCTGCCAGATACTTTTTCACCGTTAGAAGACATTGCTACGCTATTATTGTAGGTAACTCCTGTATTAAACCATTCCTTAATATTGTCCGGCCGGGATATCCAGGGACTATTCTTTCCGGTGGACCACTGGTCGAGTAAAAGCCCCTTGTCTAATCTTGGACCCCAGTTTATAGGTTGTCCATCGTTTACACCACCTCCATTTCCATCTACATAATTATAGGAAAATTGTTTTGCATAATCATTATAGGAAAGGTTTGTACCATTTGCGGCACTGTAAGTTTTCCAAATGTACTCTTCGCCATCCCATCCGCCGCCGTAGGTATTTTGAAGTTTTGGAAAATTAGCAGCCTTATCAAACATCACCGATGAATTAAACTCGACGCCAATTCCTTTTTTATTTTTATTCCCCTTTTTGGTAGTTATTAGAATTACACCATTAGTAGCCCGGCTGCCATAAAGGGCTGAAGCGCTTGATCCTTTAAGTACCGTTAGTGATTCGATATTATTAGGATCAATATCACTCGCTGTATTTCCCCAGTCTGTTCCACCCCCACCATCAAGGTTGGTAACATTATTAAAAATGGGTACCCCATCAATTACAAAAAGAGGTGAATTCGTTCCAAAGGAAGAATTACCCCTTATCACTATCTTGGATGAGGAGCCTACTGCAGCTCCTCCGCTGGTCACCTGTACACCGGCAATTTTGCCGGATAAGGAGTTAATAATATTGTTGTCCCTCGCCTGGTTAAGTTGCGCCCCATCGATTTTCTGAACTGCATACCCAAGTGTCTTCTTCGCCCTGGAAATACCAAGCGCAGTTACGACCACTTCTCCTAAATCATTGCCAGAACGGGTGAGCGTTATCACAAGTTTATTTTGCTGTTGCACTTTTATTTTACTTGTAAGAAATCCTATAGCAGATACTTGTAATTCTTCTCCGGGAGTTGCGTCTATTTTAAATTCCCCTTGTTCATCGGCACTTGTTCCCCGATTGGTTCCTATCACCTGGATTGAAGCTAATTTGACCGGTAATCCGTCGCTGCTTAAAACAGTACCGGTGAATTGTCGCTGCTGAGCAAAACCTTTAGTTCCTGCTACTATACACAACAGCAGGAACATCCCAATAGTAGTTAGTGTTTTCTTCATAATATGAAATTTTGGTTATAATAATTAATAAAATAAATGGTATATGCGATTTAATATTTTTTCATTACCCCACTATTATTCATCGTTTTTGGTGGTATTTGTTATTCAATATTATTGAACAGTAATTTTATTATAATTAAATGTAAATCTTTTTTTCATACTCCCAAAAAAAATTAACTCTTTTTTTTAGAAAACCCTGTTCACTTATCAATTTTATCCCATTTTATAAGTTAACTGTAAGAAGAAACAATCAGAAGGTTAA
>JAYSTT010000544.1:0-14354 GCA_043719495.1 Ferruginibacter sp.
ATCTTAATAAAATAGCTGTAACCATTTAAGATTACAGCTACTAATTTAAGGCGTTGAATAAAGTTATAATTGTATAAGAGTGCCAATGAAGCTAAATAGAATTACATCTGTTTGGTCAACAATAAAACAAATCTACTTAAGCAGCTTCAAACCTTTCAGCTACTTTGGTCCAATTAACCACATTCCAAAAAGCCGCTAAATAATCGGCACGGCGGTTTTGATATTTTAGGTAATAAGCATGTTCCCAAACATCGCAACCTAAAATTGGTGTGCCTTTTACATCAGCCACTTCCATCAACGGGTTATCCTGGTTGGGGGTGGAGGAAACTTCTAGTTTACCATCCTTAACAATTAACCAAGCCCAGCCGCTTCCAAACCTCGTAATACCAGCTGCTGCAAATTTTTCTTTAAAGGCATCAAAACTTCCAAAAGTAGCAGTAATTGCATCGGCTAATTTTCCTGAAGGTGCGCCACCAGCATTAGGTGCAAGGCTCTCCCAAAAAAAGCTGTGATTCCAGTGGCCGCCGCCATTATTACGTACTGCTGGAGAAATACTTCCTGCATGTTTTACCAAATCGGCTAAACCCTTGTTCTCGTTTTCTGTGCCGGCAATGGCTTTGTTTAAATTATCTACATAAGCCTGATGGTGTTTGCCATGATGTATTTGCATCGTGGTAGTGTCTATATGTGGCTCTAATGCTTCGTGTGCATAAGGTAAAGCCGGTACTGTAAATGCCATAATTTTTTCTTTTATGATGTTGTTATGAAATATTAAGTAACAAATTTACGTTATTGGTTTCCTAATATGCCTTACAATGAAAAAAATTATCTTATTATCCTTTACGTTTTTAGGAATTTGTAAAGGGTTTACACAAATTCCTTCGGTGAATGAAGCACCTTCAATTCAAAAAACAATCAGTGATTCTATACCTAAAGAAAAAGCTACTGTAAAATTATTCCCCAACCCTGCAAAAAATAAAATAGAGCTGGAAGTAAAAGGATTTGAAGCTGGAATGGTACAGTTACAAATAATTAATGTAAGCGGAAAGATGGTAAGAAACGATAGCCGCCTGCTTTTTAGCGGTAACGAAAATATTGTGGTGATGTTTTCTCTAACTCCCGGAGTTTATTTTATTGCGGTAAAGCAAAAAGATAAATTGGTTAAACAGAAGATGGTGGTGCAGTAAATTATAACTGGCTTGTTAACGAAGTGCCAAGCCTTTTTCTTTTATCATTGTATAAATTAATGTACCCGTTTTTCATTTCATCGGTTAAAAAACTTCTTTTAACTATGCTAAATACTTCTGCTTCGTTTTGTAAAAAAAGTAGCAACATTCTTTTTACCCTTTGCGGTAATAAGCCAATTCTTCTGCCAAATTCCATAAAATCATCAAAGGCATAAAATCCCAAAGTATTATAGCTGGCGTAGTTGTAATCGTCTTCATATAAACCACCTGTTAAAGCTAAATCGCTGTCATCTACATGAATACGGGTGTTTATTAAATCGTAAGCCGGGGATAAAAATGCATCACCTATGCCAGAGCAATCTATGCGGGAAAAATTTTTTAAGTGAGCATCTCCATTAGAAAAAAGATAATTAAAGACAACTAACTGAAAAAAAATTTCTTTTGTTTTAATTGCCGCAGGTATGTACTGGTCTATTAAATTAGCAATGCCTTCATAAGTATAATCGTATTTATAATTTTTACCTGCATTTTTATTAGTTACTTCTGCCAACGATGCAAAATCTTCTTTAAGGCATTTGCTGCCGCCTTCTTTTACATCAAAGCGTTTGGTGATATAGGCTGGTACACCATCATTAAAAAATATAAGGGCATTTTTAGCTACAGGCATTTTAAAAATTTGTGCGGCTATTTGCATAGTAAGATGTTCGTTTGCCGGCACTTGGCTTACATTCATCAAATCTGTTGGTATAGGTTTTAAAATATATTCACCACCGTGGTCGGTTAATTCCAAAGTTTTATCAACTAGTTTTAATGAATATTTTTCCTGCACACCCGAAATTGAAATACGGATTTTATTTTCTGTAAATAATTTTTTTTGCTCTCCTTCCTGTTGTGGAGATGGAAAAGGCAGGATATGGCTGACCCGCTTGCCATTAAACATTTCCTTACGGCACTTTGGCGAATAGGTGGTAAAACCTGCAGCCAATGTACCCGGACAAACTTGTATATTTTCTATTGTGTTCATTTAATTTCTTGTACACTTATTGCCCCAATTGTTTCGCTTGCGGTTGTTTTTAATAGTAAACCAAAATCATCAGCCTCATCAATTTTTAAAATACGGCATTGTAAATTTCTGTTAGCACCTTCGCTAAGCATGTTAAAAAAAAATGGGAACAGCTCTTTTGATTTATGTTGTTGCTTTGCTTTTGGCAATGTTACACTTACAGGTGGTAAAGCGGTGTTGTAAAAATAGCTGTCATCATAATGAAACATATATTCATCCGTATCTAATTCGCTTAAAATGCCAGCAATAACATTATTGTATAAAACCTTTCCTTGTCTCATCTCTCATGGGTTTAAATTGAATTTTCATTTCTAAGCCTAAGGCATCTAGCACTTTGTACCAATAAGTTATATTGGTGCTACCCTCCCCTTTTTCAATAGAGCGTATAGTGCGCTGGCTTATGCCAGTTATTTCGGCTAAATCAGCTTGGGTGTAAGAAAGTTGCCTCCGTCTTTCTTTAATTCTGTTTGCTATTGCTATAAAATTTTCCATTAAATGAAGCAAAATATTGCCGTTTTTATTCAAATACAAATATAATTAAAATATTTGTATATACCGGAAATATTTTGCCGTAAGTAACCAATTTGGTATTTTATAACTAAAAAAATTAGTTTTAAGGAAAAATATTGCCGTTTTACTATAACAATTACAATGAAAATTTGCAATTACCCGTAAAATATTAGTCTTTTAGTAAGAAAATTAGTTTACCTCCTTATTTTAAAAAAATCTTTCATTAATCCACCACATTCTTCTTTTAAAATGCCACCCACTAACTCCGTTTTAGGGTGAAAAGGATTATTATCTCCGGTACATTTTCGGTAGCTGTTTTTTTCATCAGTTGCACCGTAAACAATTTTACTAATTTTGCTCCAGTATAAAGCACCGCTGCACATCAGGCAGGGTTCAATAGTTACAAATAATGTTGCTTCGGGTAAATATTTGCTGCCTAAAAAATTAAAAGCAGTGGTTAGTGCCAGTATTTCTGCATGGGCAGTGCTATCATTTAAAAGTTCTACCTGATTGTGGGCACGGGCAATAATTTTATCCTGCATTACAATAATGGCACCTACTGGCACTTCCCCAGCATCAAAAGCTTTTTGTGCCTCTTTTAAAGCTTGTTGCATGTATTGTTCATCTGTCATAAAATCTCATTTTCTCTTTTTACCTCTTAGCCAAATTAATTTACCTTGCTGCAAATTTAGTTGTAATGGCAAACTTAAATCAACTTTTGGCAATGCGACGGTATTTTGAAAGCAGCGCAACAAAACCTTATGCTTTTAGAAAAGAACAATTGCAAAAATTAAGGGCTGCTTTATTAAAATACGAGGCTGCATTTCATACCGCATTATACAGCGATTTAAAGAAAAGCCCCGAAGAATGCTGGGTAACAGAAACAGGCTTTCTTTTAAGTGAGATAAATGCCACACTTAAAAGTTTTAAAGAGTGGATGCAGCCAGAACTGGTACCTACTAATTTACTTAATATGCCCTCCAAAAGTTTTGTGATGAAAGAGCCGCTGGGTGTTGTATTAATTATTGGCCCCTGGAATTATCCTTTACAATTGTTGTTAACTCCAATGGTTGGTGCAATAGCCGCAGGCAATTGTTGTGTATTAAAAGCATCAGAGTTTGCTCCTGCAACCGCTGCAGTAATAAAGCAGCTGATTGAAGAAACTTTTTCTCCTGAATATATTTTATTTACTGAAGGCGATGGTGCTACTGTAATACCGGAGATGATGAACAACTTTAGTTTTGACCATGTGTTTTATACCGGCAGTACCGCTGTAGGAAAAATAATTTATAAAATGGCTGCTGAAAGATTGGTGCCTATTACATTAGAATTGGGTGGCAAAAGCCCCTGTGTAGTTGAAAACGATGCCAACATAAAAATAGCAGCTAAAAGAATTGCCATGACAAAGTTTAGCAATGCCGGGCAAATGTGTGTGGCACCCGACTATGTGCTGGTACATGAAAGTAAAAAAGAAGAATTAGTTGCTGCATTAAAAACAACCATACGAAAATTCTTTGGTGATAAACCCGAAGAGAGCTATAATTATAGCAAGATAATTAACGAAAGACAGTTTAACAGGCTGGTAAATTATTTACCGCTTGGCAATATTTTACACGGTGGCAGAACAAATAAAGATAAACTGTTTATTGAGCCAACTGTTATTGATAGCGTTAATTTAGAATCAGCAATAATGAAGGATGAAATATTTGGCCCTATACTTCCCATTATTTCTTTTAGTACAAAGGACGAAGCTTTAAAAATAATTGAACAAAATAAAAACCCTTTGGCATTTTATATTTTTACCTCTAGTAATGCTAAAGAAAAAGACTGGCTGAGTAGTGTAGCCTTTGGCGGAGGTTGTGTAAATAATGCCAGCTGGCATTTAACCAATCATCATTTACCTTTTGGAGGAAGAGGTTTTAGCGGCACAGGCAGTTACCATGGTAAAAATTCTTTTGATACATTCAGCCATAAAAAAGCAATAATGAAAACGCCTACCTGGTTTGATCCATCAATAAAATATCCGCCGTTTAAGGGGAAGTTGAAGTTGTTTAAATGGGTAATAAGATAAATTATAATTGAGTAGCGAATGAAAAATAACAAACGATACTCTAAACTTAAAAGAATATTAATTGTTCTTTTATTATTGATTATTGCTTTTTTTACTTACATAGAAATTGCAAATAGAAATTCAAAAAATATGACTTACCGCCAAAAAGTATTAAAAGCGGTTTACCCGGCTTTTATGTGGTTTACAAAACTTGCAGGAACTAATGCTAAAGAATTAACCGGCAGCAAAGAACCTCCTATTTCTTTTTATACTCAAAAGGCAACATTAAACAATGGTGACACACTTGATTTTGCCAGCCTGAAAGGAAAGAAAGTATTGTTGGTAAATACTGCCAGCAATTGTGGTTATACCAATCAATATGATGATTTACAAAAATTGTCAGAAGAATACAAAGACAAGTTAGTGGTACTGGGTTTTCCGGCCAATGATTTTAAAGAACAGGAAAAAGGAGCTGATAACGAAATAGCAAAATTTTGTAAAGCAAACTTTGGTGTAGCATTTCCCTTAATGCAAAAAAGTGTTGTAGTAAAATCCCCTCAACAAAATACAGTATTTCAATGGTTGACTGATTCAACTAAAAACGGATGGAGTAATAAATATCCCTCCTGGAATTTTTCTAAATACCTGGTAAATGAAAAAGGTGTACTAACCCATTATTTCGACCCTTCAGTTTCCCCATTAAGCGAAGCAGTTATAAAAGCAATGGAATAAGATATTATGGCAACAGCATTAATAACCGGTGCATCTTCCGGTATAGGTTTGGAACTGGCTAAAATTTTTGCTGGCAATAAAATCAATGTAGTTTTGGTAGCCAGGAATGAAAATAAATTAGTTGAACTTTCAAAAGAATTACAGCAGCAGGGTGTAATAGTTCATGTGCTTGCAAAGGATTTATCTGATTACAATACGGCTAAAGAAATTTATAACTGGTGTAATCTACAGGGTATTCAGATAGATTACCTGGTTAATAATGCAGGCGTTGGAGATTTTGGATTTTTTAATAAAAGCGATTGGATAAAGCAGGAGCAAATGATCAACCTGAATATTACAGCACTTAGTTATTTAACACATTTATTTTTGCCGGGCATGGTGCAACGTAAAACTGGCAAAGTGTTGAACGTCGCTTCAACAGCTGCTTTTCAACCCGGCCCATTAATGAGTATATATTTTGCCACCAAGGTATTTGTATTATTTTTTAGCGAAGCTATTGCCAACGAGCTGGAAGGAACCGGGGTTACAGTTACTGCATTATGCCCCGGTGCAACAGAAAGTGGTTTTCAGGCTGCTGCTGCAATGGAAGACAGTAAATTATTTAAAGGGAAAAAGATTCCCTCCTCCAAAGAGGTAGCAGCCTATGGTTATAAAGCAATGATGAAAGGGAAACCAGTAGCCATACACGGATTGAAAAATTACCTGCTGGCCCAGGGTGCAAGGTTTGCTCCACGAAGTATTACGGTTAAAGTGGCCAGATGGATCCAGGATAAATCTTAATAATTAACTTAGCACATGTTTAGCACCTCAGATATTGAAAAATATTTCAACAGCGAAAAACAGGAAAATATTTTATTTTTTGCAATAGGCGTTGCAGGTATGATTACTGCTGTTATTTTCTTTTTCTTTTTTAAAGCTAATTTTTATAAAGGAGCTGCTATCCCTTTACTGCTAATTGGTTTAATATTGGGGATAGTTGGTTTTACAGTATATAAAAGAAGTGATGCCGACAGGATAAGAAATGTGTACGCTTACGGGATGAATCCATCCGAATTAAAAGAAAAGGAAATACCCAGGATGCAAACAGTAATAAAGAATTTTGTTGTTTACCGCTATGTGGAGATTGGGCTGGCTTTAATTGGAATGAGTTTATTTTTTTATTTTAAAGACAATAGTGATAAAACATTCTGGAAGGGCTTTGGATTAACATTGGCCATTTTGGCTTTGATTACATTAACTGCAGATTATTTTGCTGAGAAAAGAGCAAAAATTTATTTAAAAGGGTTACAGGAATTTACACAATCATAATTTTTAATGTACCGGGCATTTTTCATGATAATTAATTAATTCTATCGGCGTTTTCTCAAACTCAAAACCCTGATATTTTATTACAATTTCATCCAGTACAGCTTCAATTTCTTCCACCGTGTCAAGTGTTACTAATTTGTAACGGTACTCTTTTATACCGGGCATACCTTTTAAATAATTAGTATAGTGACGGCGCATTTCAAAAATACCCACCTTTGGCCCCTTCCATTCAAAAGATTTATGCAAATGTTTTTTACATACTGCCACCCGGTCTTCAATGGTTGGCGGAGCTAAATGCATTCCCGTTTTTACAAAATGTTTTATTTCATTAAATATCCATGGATAACCAATGGCGGCACGGCCAATCATAATACCATCTACTCCATATTTATTTTTATACTCTAATGCTTTTTCGGGGCTGTCAATATCCCCATTACCAAAAATGGGAATTTTAATTCTTGCATTATTTTTCACTTTAGCAATCAAACTCCAATCGGCCTCGCCTTTATACATTTGCGCCCTTGTACGGCCATGTATTGCCAATGCTTTTATGCCCACATCCTGCAAACGCTCCGCCACTTCTTCAATATTTCTGTTGCTATCGTCCCAGCCCAATCTTGTTTTAACGGTAACCGGCAATGTGGTTGATTTTACAACCGCATCAGTTAACCTTACCATCAAATCAACATCTTTTAACACACCGGCGCCGGCGCCTTTCAGAGCTACTTTTTTTACAGGGCATCCAAAATTAATATCTAATAAATCAGGATTTGTTACATCCACAATTTTTGCTGCCAGTGATAGGCTCTCTTCATCCCCACCAAAAATTTGAATACCCACGGGCTTTTCGTAATCAAAAATGTCTAATTTTTTGCGGCTCTTGATGGCATCTCTTATCAATCCTTCACTGCTGATAAATTCGGTATACATCAAATCTGCCCCATGGTCTTTACACACCGCACGAAAAGGGGGGTCACTCACATCTTCCATTGGGGCAAGTAAAAGCGGAAAATCCGGCAGATTAATATATTCACCAATTTTTATCATTTTCAATAAATTGTTTTCGGGGTAATTTGCTTCAGTTTTCCTGTGGCTGCACAGCAATTTACAAACCCGTATTTTTGCTGCAAATTTACAACATATAATTTCAAACTATGGCTCATATAGCAACAAAGCGGTTTAGTTACTGGGGGCAACTGGCTATTTTATTGGGGCTAACTGGCGCAGGCGTAATCATTGGTGGTATAGTAAGTCTTATTCCTTTAATAGGAAAAATAGAAATGAGTAAATTAGGCAGTTTATCCGGTGAAAGTTTAATGGATGCGATTCTGAAACCAGAAAACGCCAATGCCTTGCGTTTAATGCAGTTTATCGCCACATTGGTAATGTTTTTTTTACCTGCCTTTTTTTATGCAAAACTTTGCCATAAAAATGCCATAAAGCATTTAGGTTTTATTAAGATGCCGTCAATAAAACAATTGCTATTAGTTATTGCAATAATGTTTTTTGCTTTATTTATTGTAGGTGCATTAGCAGAAGCATGGCAATTAATTCCCTTTCCTAAAAACTGGCAACAGCAATTTAAAGCCGCTGAAGAAACTTATAAAAGACAAATGCAGGTAATGGCTCGTATGGATGGCCTAGGCGATTTTATATTATCTCTTTTTATTGTTGCTTTATTACCAGCCATTTTTGAGGAAGTTATTTTTAGAGGAGCTTTGCAAAATTTACTTTCCCGTTGGTTAAAAACTCCGGTATGGGCCATTGTAATTACTTCAATTATATTTAGTGCCATACACGGAAGTTATGATGGTTTTGTGCCAAGATTTTTATTAAGTTTTATTTTAGGATGGTTGTTTTACCGTACCGGAAATATTTGGTTAAACATTGTGGCGCATTTTGTAAATAATGCTATTGGCGTTACAATGCTGTATGTTTATTCCAAGCCAGGACAAATAACAGATATTTCAAAACTTGAAGATCATTTCCCTTTCTGGTTAGGTGCAATGGGTATAGTTGCAGTAATTGCATTGTTATATGCTTTAGAAAAAGTAAGCGAAGATGAAATTCATGACCCTGGGCAGGAGGTTTTATTGCAGGACTATATTATTTCTGACAATCCATTTTTAGCCCAGGTTGATGAAATTGGAAATCAAAATAAAGTATAAGATTTTATGGCATTAAATGTAGCTACACTTAAAACCCGCTCTTTAACTGCAGTTGTTTTTGTTGTAGTTATGCTTGCAGGGTTGTTATGGAATTTTTGGAGTTTTTTTATTTTGTTTACAATAATACATTTTGGTTGCTGGTATGAGTTTATAAAGTTGACGAAGAAAATTTATAGTGAAAAGTATTTGAAGTATTGTTTATTTGGGTTGCTTTATATTACAATACCAGTGTTGCAGATGATGGATTTAGGAAGCGAATGGAAAATTTATACAACTAATAATACTAATGAAGTCATTTTCACTAATTTGATTCCTTGTGCTATTATTTTCTCCATCTGGATAAATGACACCATGGCTTATATTGTTGGTTCATTAATTGGCAAAACGCCTTTCTCCAAAATATCTCCAAAAAAAACCTGGGAAGGAACTATTGGCGGAGCAATACTTTGTATAGTTATAATTGCAGCGGTTGCTTACTTCAGTAAATTATTATTTGTTATAGATGCGGCTATCATTGCTGCCCTCTGTGCCGTCTTTGGAACCATTGGAGATTTATTTGAAAGTAAATTAAAACGTATGGCCAATGTAAAAGACAGCGGTGCCATAATGCCAGGGCATGGCGGTTTTTTAGACCGGTTTGATAGTTTATTATTTGCTGTACCTGCAGTTTGGGTCTATCTAAAATTGTTTCTGTAACCCGCTATCCTTAACTTTCAATCTGCAACCTTATCTTTGCCAATCAATCTAACTGAATGACAATACACAGAGAAGGATATTCGTCCATCGGCATTGGAACTTTAATTTTTGGTGCAATTAATTTTGCCAGCTTTTATTTTTTTAGTGCTTCTATACCTGCCCTCTGCTGGGTAATATTTTTTGTAACACTTTTTTTATTACTCTTTTTGGTTTCTTTTTTCAGAATTCCTAACCGTACATTAACCATTAATGATAATGCAGTTGTTGCCCCTGCCGATGGTAAAGTGGTAGTGATAGAAGAAATTACCGATATAGAATATTTTAAAGACAAACGTCTGCAGATATCTGTATTTATGAGCCCGGCAAATGTACATGTTAACCGTAATCCAGTTAGCGGCGAAGTGGTATATAATCAGTACCATAAAGGGAAATATTTGGTGGCCTGGAACCCCAAGTCATCTACCGAAAACGAAAGGCATAGTGTGGTGATTAAAAAGGGCAATACCGAAATTTTGGTTAAACAAATTGCCGGAGCCCTGGCTAAACGTATTGTAAATTATTTGCAGGTTGGCCAAAAAGTAGCGCAAACTGACGAAATGGGGTTTATAAAATTTGGAAGCAGGGTAGATTTGTTGTTGCCTGTGGGTACAAAAATAAATGTTGAGCTAAACCAGGTGGTTGAAGGCGGCGTTACAGTTATTGCCACATTATAATTTTTAACAGTTTGGCCTTGGCTGTTTGCAATAACTGCCCTACATTTACGTTGATTAATCAAACAAATTATTATGAAAAAAGTATTTTTATTAGCTACTGCAGCATTACTGGTTACAGGTATCGCATTTGCCGATAATGGAAAGAAGAAATCTAAAAAATGTGCTAAAGGAAAAACCTGTTGTACAAAATCAACTGCAACTGCAACTCATTCTTGCTGCAAAGACAAAGCAAAGACTGTTTCACTGTAATTGCTGAATAACTTATTTAAACCTCTCCGTTTTGGGGAGGTTTTTTTTATGCTTTTTTATAAAATCGATTCCAGTTCTTTTAAATGAAAGATTGTATAAGTGGATTGAACATTGGCTGCTGCATTGATATGATTAACAAATACACAATCCATCCCTGCATTAATAGCCCCCTGTATATCGGCGTCTGCACTATCACCTATCATTATGCTATCTTTAATTGACGCATTGGCTAAGTTCATAGCATACTCAAAAATTTCTTTTTTAGGCTTAAGGCTATTGCTGGCTTCAGATGTTATAACATGGGTAAAGTATTTATCCAGCCCGCTGTGATTAAGTTTGCTCCATTGTGTTTTTTCAAATCCATTTGTAATTAAATGTAAAACATATTTTTTGTCAAGCAAATAATTTAATATTTCTGTGGTATGGGGAAAAAGTAATTTTTTAGTGGGCAGCAGCTCTAAAAATTTTACACTAAGTTCTTTTGACAAATTTTCATCTCCAATTTTAAAATCGAGTAATGTACGCCACATCCTTTTCCACTTTAAGTCTTCGGCAGTAATTAAACCGTGGTGGTATTTATCCCAAAGAATTTCGTTGTGGTATAAATATTTTCTGTAAAAATCCTCAAATGGTGCGGATACTTTTTTATCTAATTCAAATAGAACATATAAATCAGTAAGCGTAGCTTTTGCATTGGCATCAAAATCCCAAAGGGTATGATCAAGATCAAAAAAGAGATGTTTATACTTCATTGCAGATTGTATCTTTACGTTATAAGAATTGCAAAGAAAAGTGAAAAATTTAATATTTAATTATGAATGTAATAATAACCGGCGCTTCAAAAGGTATTGGCAAAGCCATTGCCATGGTTTTTGCCTTTAATGGGCACAATCTTTTTTTATGCAGCCGCAACGAAATGGCTTTATACAAAACAATGGAAGAATTGGGTACACAGCATCCTAACGTTACCGTAAAAGCAAAAGCTTTTGATTTAAGTAAAAATGCAGGGGAACTTGGGATGTGGATTTTGGAAATGGGGATAGAGGTAGATGTGTTGGTAAACAATGCCGGTTTGTTTGAGCCGGGCAGTGTTAACAATGAGCCGGAAGGATTGCTGGAAAACCAAATTGAAACAAATTTATACAGTGCTTATCATCTTACCAGAACATTACTACCCAAGATGATGCAAAGAAAGGCGGGTCATGTATTTAATATTTGTTCTATTGCAGGTTTGCAATCTTATAAAAATGGCGGCGCTTACAGCATTAGTAAATTTGCCTTGGATGGATTTAGTAAAAATTTAAGGGAGGAGATGAAGGAACATAGTATAAAAGTAACTACCGTTTATCCCGGTGCAGTACTTACAGAAGCCTGGGGTAATTTTGATAACAGCAAACACCGTATAATGGAAGCCAGGGATGTAGCACAAATGATTTATGCTGCATCGCAATTAAGCGCCGGAGCCTGTGTAGAAGAAATTATAATGCGGCCACTCCTGGGAGATCTTTAAATGATATCAGCTTAAGTATATTAACAGTTTTTTAAAACCATTCATCTTATTCTGTAAACAACATCCGTTTTATATCATTTAAATTTGTATCCTTTACTTATGCAATCATTTTTACAGAGGATAATTTTATTGGCATTATTATTTACCGGCCATTTTGTAATGGGGCAGGTAAAGTTTTCCGCCACTGTCTCCTCTCCGCAAATAAGTAAAAATGAGTTTGTACAGTTAACACTGACTGTAGAAAATGCAAGGGAAGTACAACAGATAACTGCCCCAACCCTAAAAAATTTTATTATAATAAGTGGCCCTAATCAGGAAAGCGGCATGACTATAGTTAACGGAGATGTAAAACAATATATTTCCTTAAACTACATCCTTAAGCCAAAAGCTACGGGAAGTTTTATAATAGGGGCAGGTGTAGCAAAAGCCGATGGAAAAGAATTTAAAAGTAACCCGGTAACAGTTCAGGTAAATAACACACTTTCTTCCAGGAATCCGAGCAGTAATAATTTTAATTCTCCTTTTGCCGGTATAAACCCTTTTGAAGATGTGGCTGCTGAAGCTCCTTATAGAGATAATATTTTAAAGAAAGGAGAAAGTGCAGCCGAAAAGATAAACAGGAATATGTTTATCAAATTAGACTTAAGTAAAACATCCTGTTATGTTGGCGAGCCAATAATTGCTACTTATAAATTATACACAAGGTTAAAAAGCGAAAGTAATTTGGTTAAAAATCCATCATTTAACGGGTTTTCTGTAATTGATTTACAAATGCCGGATAATGTAAATTACCGAAGGGAAAAAGTAAATGGTAAAGAATACAATGTTTATATTGTCCGCAGGGCACAGCTATATCCGCTTCAATCGGGCCCACTTGAATTAGAACCTGCTGAAATAGAAAATAACGTTTCTTTTATTAAAGAAGAATATGCCAACAGGCAAAATGAATTGGCAAATGATGTATTAAGAGAATTTGCAGAGGCAACTATTCCGGCAGAAGGAATTGAAAGTCATAAAATAACATTACAAAGCAAGCCTGCAATTGTAAATGTAAAGGCATTACCTGAAGTAAACACTCCTGTTAATTTTAAAGGTGCTGTTGGTAATTTTTCAATAGAAGCCCTACCGGGGAAAAATAATTTTACCACAGATGATGCCGGGAAACTAAAACTAATCATTAGTGGCGAAGGAAATTTACAATTAGTAAATAGCCCTGAAATACAATGGCCTAAAGGCTTTGAAGTTTTTGAGCCTTCCACCTCAGATGATTTTATAAAAACCGCCGTGCCTGTTAGTGGCAGAAAGATAGTTGATTATTCTTTTACTGTTGAAAAGCCGGGTGCTTATATTTTACCTGCAATTAAATTCAGTTATTTTAATCCTGCAATAGGAAAGTATAAAACAGATTCCACAAAACCTATTTCATTTACCGTAACCCAGGGAACTGGAAAAGCCAATAAAACTGTTGTTACAGAAGTAAAAAAAGAAAGCCCCGGTTTTTTAAATAATTTTTTTAGCAACAGAAGGTGGGTGGTAAGTACATTAGCAGTAATAATTTTATGTGGATTAATTTTTTGGCTGAAACGGGATAAGCAAAAGGAACAGCAGATTGCAGAAAATAAAATTAAGGCAGAAGAAAAAGGAATTAACGAAAAGGAAATTATTAATGCTATTGCAATTGAAGAAAAAGAATGGCTGGCAAAAGCTGCAGAATTGTTAGATAGTGGTAATAACAGGGCATTTTATAACGAATTAAATTATGCGTTTAAAGGCTACCTGGCAAAGAAATTAAACTTACCCATTGAGACTATCAATAAAAAAAGCATAGTTGAACAACTGGATAAAAAAAATATTACCGTTAATACATCTGTTAAACTGGAGCAGGTAATGAACGAAATTGAGCTGCAATTATATGCACCTTTTGCCCAAAACGAAAAAATGCAGGAATTGTATGACAGTACCTCAGCTATTATTCAAATGCTGGATACTTACAAAAATTAATCTTCAGTAAATTTATAACCAATGCCTCTTACTGAATGAAAATATTGGGGGTTACGGCTGTCCTCTTCAAAATACTTTCTGAAATTTAAAATAAAATTATCAATGGTTCTGGTAGTGGGATAAACATTGTAACCCCAAACCGATTGTAAAATTTTTTCACGTGTCAC
>JAYSTT010000545.1:0-2438 GCA_043719495.1 Ferruginibacter sp.
GCTTTAAGAGATGAAGCGTTTATTAGTTGTGATGAAGATTATCTGCAGCAGGTTACACCACTTATGGTAGCAGTGGATTTGCCAGGTGAACCTCGCCGCAACCTGTTGCGTACCTGGCCAGGAATTATTAAAGAGCTAATGGAGGATGAAGATTTTGGAGTACAGCTTAAAAAAAATATTCCACGTACAAGCGATCTTGATGCTTTACTTAAACCTGTTACTGACCCCTATAAAAAAATGGTTATCATACATGACTATGTAAGGAAGAGCATGAAATGGGATGATATATATAGTATCTGGGCTTTAGATGGAGTAAAAGCTGCATGGAAAGATAAAAAAGGAACGGCAGGAGAAATCAATCTTATTTTAGTAAACCTTTTAAAAGATGCTGATTTAAATGCACATCCGGTTTTAGTAAGTACAAGAGATAATGGCAGGGTAAATACCAGTAGGGCGGGTTTCGATCAGTTCAATAAAGTAATGGCCTATGTCAGCATCAATGAAATTAATTATGTGCTGGATGCCACAGATAAATATACTCCTGCAAACCTTATACCCTATGATGTTGCCAGTACCGAGGGGCTGGTAATTGAAAAAATAGCTACTAATGAGTGGGGATGGAAAACATTATGGGAACCCAAAAAATTATTCACTAATACTACTTTTTTAAATGCTGAAATAGATGATAAAGGAACCATAAATGGCTTTGCTCAAATAACATCCGAAGACTACAGTCGTTTGATACGTATGCCCCAACTAAAAGAGGGAAAAGATAAATTTACTGCAGCCTGGTTAAATCAAAGTAAGCAGGATATAAAAATTGACAGCCTGACATTCACTAACGAAGATGCAGACTCATTACCCCTTATTCAGGCATTAAATTTTAAAAAGAAAATCAGTTCTTCAGGTGATTATAATTATTTTTCGGTTAACCTTTTTTCGGGGCTTGATAAAAACCCTTTTATTGCTGACGAACGTTTTTCTGATATATTTTTTGGTGCCAATCAAAAATATACCATTGCAGGTAATTTTATTATACCCGAAAATTATCAGTTTGAAACTTTGCCTAAAAATATAAAAATGATAATGCCCGATACCAGCATTGTTTTTTCAAGAATAGCCAGTGTTTCCAATAATATTCTTTCGGTAAGAATTATACTTGAATTCAGGCAGCCCTTTTATTCAAATGAGGAGTACGACTATTTTAAAGAATTTTATAAAAAATTGTTTGATTTCCTGAATGAACAGTTTGTATTTAAGAAAAAATAAACCTCACAGGTTTATAACAGTTTTTATATAGCAACAGACTTTCATAAACCTGTGAGGTTTGCCATTTTAGGCTCAATATTTAACAGGTAAAACTTAAATTAATTCAATGAAAAAAAATGGTATCATAATTACTCTTTTTTTTATCGCTGCTACTTCCTTTGCCCAGAAAGATATCCCTGCGTTTGGCAAAATAGATAAAGCAGATTTAGAAATGAAAGTATGTGATTTTGATAAAGAAGCGGAAGCAGTTACATTAATTGCCTGGGGAAATATGTATTATGATCGTGGCATACCGGGAGTTTCTTTTTTGAACACCATTTATGAAAAAAGGATCCGAATAAAAATACTTAAAGAAAGTGGCCTTACTTATGCAAATGTAACTATCCCCTATTATGATAATAATAATGAAGAAAAAATTATTAAAATTGATGCGTCTACCTACAATGTGGACGAAGCTGGAAATATTAAATCTACAGAAGTAAGTAAAAGTTCTATTTACTCAAAAAGAATAAATAAATTTTACAGTGAAATGATTATTGCTTTTCCTGAAGCAAAAGTGGGCAGTGTTGTTGAGTATAAATATAAGATGGAGCGCAGGACTGATCAAAATCTTAAGGACTGGTATTTTCAGGGTAGAATTCCGGTAAGATACAGTGAATACCAGATTAATGTTCCTATGTTTTACCGTTTTTCTGTACAACCAACTGTAGTGGATAGTATAGAGGTTAAGGAAAAAGTTCGTGATGATCTTATCTCTACCAATGATGGAATATTAACCACCCAGGTACTCAAGAAAAATTTTATAATGCATAACCTGGTGGGCATAAGAGACGAGCCTTACATGGGGTCGTATAAAGATTATCAGCAGCGGATTGAATTTCAGTTATCGCAAATTGATTATGGAAATGGCACTGTAACAGACCTGCGTACCACATGGAAAGATGTTATTAAAAATCTTAAAAACGATAATGATTTTGCAAAACAACTGGAATGGGCACCTTCGGGTACAGAGGCAATTATTGCCGAGGCAAAGCGCTTACCTGATATGGAAAGCAAAATTAAATTGATTTACTATTATGTAAAGAAGTATATGAGTTGGAATGGCGATGAAAGCATCTATTCTTATAACGGCATAAATGCTGCTTTTACAAAAAAGAATGGCAGCAGTG
>JAYSTT010000546.1:0-5878 GCA_043719495.1 Ferruginibacter sp.
ACAATTTTATTTTCTTCTTTATATACAGCACCGGCACTCCCCGCCATTATAATATTTTTGGGGTTCCAGCTAATTTTATAATGCCAGGGATTATTATCACTTTCAGGAGCAATCAAACCACCACAATGGCTTTTAAACGAAGTTATTTTGCCTGCTTTCGCCTTTATAACGTCAATCACTTTCATAGCACTCATATGGTCAATGCCAGGGTCAAGCCCCATTTCACAAAGAAATAAAATGTTTTTATTTTCTATTTCAGATTTCAGATTACGGATTTGTTCATCCACATAAGATGCCGTTAATAAACTTTTACCAAACTCTAAACAATCCTTAGCTATTAAAAAGTGCAGAGCAGGGGGCATCATAGAAATTACGATGTCTGCTTTTTGAATAAGTGAGGCCCTTTGTTCCTCTTTTGTAATATCAATTTGTACAGCCTCCGCTAAAGGGGAGTTTTTAGTTTTAGAAAGTATTATATTTTTATCAGCATCAGCAATAATAATGTTCCAGTTATTTGCCGTGGCTCCGTCAATTAAATAATCAATTAAAACAGTTGCAGATTTGCCGGCTCCAAAGAGTAAGATCGTTTTCAAAGGTTAAATTTATTTTAGCATAGCTTTCGCTACTTTAGGATCAATAATTATGGTATCGTGTTCAAAGTCTAATTTAATGCGCCATTTTTGCAAAGTATTTACTCCAAGTATTGCATCTTCAGAAATATTTGGTATCACCATAAATTCATCAGAGAGACGAATATCGTTATAATAAAAATCAAGCCTAACTGCGTACTCAATTTTTAAATAGGTATCTCTTGCCGCAGTTGCCAGCTCCAGGGGTTTTCTCATTTTTTCAAGATGTGCCAGTTTCTCTGCATATTCTTGCGATATACAGGAAAAAGTTGCACCCGAATCAAACAAAGTATAAATAATTGCTTCGTCTTTTGAGCCTTCAAACCGCAAAGGGATTTTGATAATTGACATAACTCAAAATTACAAATTTTATATCTAATAAAACATATTAATGCCCCTTAAAGGGATAGGGAAAAATCTTCTCCACAACAATAAAATAAATGTGTAAAACTAACTCAATAAAACCCTTGTTTTAAAGCGGAAAAACGCCCCAAAATCGTTACTTTCGCACACTAAGAATTTCGACAAAAATAATATGGAAAATAACGAAGAATTAAAAGACGGTAACCTTAACAACAGGGGCAAAATTATCCCTGTAAATATTGAGGAGCAAATGAAGACCTCTTACATTGATTACAGCATGAGTGTAATTGTGGGCAGGGCATTACCTGATGTGAGAGATGGTTTTAAACCGGTTCACCGCCGTGTTTTATATGGTATGAGCGAACTGGCTAACTACAGCAATAAACCTTATAAAAAAAGTGCCCGTATTGTAGGAGAGGTAATGGGTAAATACCATCCACATGGCGATACGGCTATTTACGATACTATTGTACGTATGGCTCAAGACTGGAACCTGCGTTATCCACTTGTTGATGGGCAGGGAAATTTTGGTAGCCAGGGTGACGATCCGCCGGCAGCAATGCGTTACACAGAAATACGCATGGAAAAACTGGCTGAAGCCATGCTGGATGATATTGAAAAAGAAACAGTAGACTTTCAATTAAATTTTGACGATAGTTTAAAAGAGCCAACTGTAGTGCCAACAAGAATACCTCAATTATTGGTAAACGGCAGCAGTGGTATTGCAGTAGGTATGGCCACTAATATGATGCCGCACAACCTTAGTGAAGTTATTGATGCCTGTATTGCTTATATAGATGACAATACTATTTCTATTGATGAATTAATTACCCATGTAAAGGGGCCCGATTTTCCAACCGGAGGAATTATTTTTGGCTTTCAGGGGGTAAAAGCTGGTTTGCATACAGGCCGGGGCAGGGTTGTATTACGTGGCAAAGTAAATATTGAAACCGCTGCCAATGGCAGAGAAAAATTAATTATTTACGAAATCCCTTATCAGGTTAATATAGATAACCTTGCTGCTAAAATTGGCGAAATAGTTGCCGAAAAAACAATTGAAGGCATTTCAAATGTTAACGACGAAAGCAATAGTAAAGAGGGGATAAGGATTGTGGTTGATTTAAAAAAAGATGCCATTGCACAGGTGGTAATAAATCAATTGTACAAATACACCGACCTGCAAACATCTTATGGTATAAACAATGTGGCCATTGTAAGGGGAAGGCCGCAAATATTAAACCTTAAAGATTTAATAAAAGAATTTGTAGATTTTAGGCATGAAGTTGTGGTAAGAAGAACAAAATACGAACTACGCAAAGCAGAAGAAAAAATACATATTTTAGAAGGCTACATTATTGCACTGGATAATTTAGATGCGGTAATAAAATTGATAAGGGAATCGGCCACGCCTAATATTGCACAAGAAGGATTGATGAGCAATTTTGGTATGACGGAAATTCAGGCTAAAGCTGTGCTGGAACTGCGTTTGCAACGCCTTACCGGAATGGAGATTGATAAAATAAGGGAAGAACATGCAGAGATAATGAAGCTGATTGAACGCCTGAAAGAAATACTGGCCAATGAAGGTATCCGCTTTCAAATAATTAAGGATGAACTGACAGAAGTAAAACAAAAATTTGGCGACGAACGCCGTACAGAAATTACTTATTTGGATGATGAAATTGGTATGCTGGATTTAATTGAGGAAGAAGATATGGTGGTTACCATTTCTCATTTGGGTTATATAAAAAGGACTTCTGTAGGCGAATACCGCCAGCAACGCCGTGGTGGCCGTGGTGCAAAAGGCAGCAGCACAAGGCAGGAAGATTATATTGAACATCTTTTTGTGGCCAGCACACACCACACATTATTATTTTTTACCGAAAAGGGAAGGTGCTTTTGGCTACCCGTTTATCAAATTCCCGAAGGCGATAAAACCAGCAAGGGCAGGGCAATACAAAACCTGGTACAAATACCACCCGATGATAAAGTAAGGGCAATTATTGATGTTAAGGATTTTAAAGACGAAGAATATGTAAAGGGGCATTACATTGTACTGTGTACAAAAAAGGGCATCATTAAAAAAACTGATCTGGAAGATTTCAGTCGTCCACGCCAAAGCGGTATTAATGCAATAAATATTTTAGAAGGCGATCAACTGTTAGCTGCAAGGCTTACCGATGGTAATTGCGAAATTATGATGGCAGTTAAAAGTGGCCGTGCCATTCGTTTTCCGGAGGAAAAAGTACGCAGTACCGGCCGTGGCGGTATTGGTGTAGCAGGTATAGAGGTAGATGATGAAAAAGATGAAGTGGTAGGTATGGTTTGTGTAAACAGGGAAGATAAAACTAAAACCATTTTAGTTGTAAGTGAAAAAGGTTACGGCAAACGTACCTCTTTAGATGATGCAGAAACTGGCGAAGCTAATTACAGGGTAACAAACCGTGGTGGCAAGGGTGTAAAAACGATAAATGTAACCCCAAAAACTGGTGGCTTAGTTGGTTTGCTCGATGTAACCGAAAAAGAAGATTTGATGATTACCTGTGTTAGCGGCATAACCATACGTATGAGTGTTGCAAGTGTTAGCGAACAGGGCAGGGCTACGCAAGGTGTAAAATTAATTAAGGTAGATGAAGATGATGCCATTGCAGCCATTACACAGTTAGATGAAAAAGAAGAAGAAATAGTAGAAGGGGTAACTGGGGAAATTGCTGAAAATGGGGAAGTAGTTCCACCATTGGAAGCACCAGAATCTGAAGATAATAAACCTGCTGAACCAACTGATAACCAGTAAATGGTACAATATGTTTCATATAAAAAGCCAATAATTTTTATTATTGGCTTTTTGTTTTTTATTCAGCTTGCAAAAGCCCAGGATTTAGCAACTGCCCAAAATTTTTATATCCAAAAAGACTTTGCCCGTGCAAAAGGATCGGTGGATAGTTTTGTATTAATAAATACGGGTGATGCACAAGGCTTTTTATTAAAAGCCAATATTTATAATGCAATTAGTAAAGATGCAGATACAAAATATTTATTAGCCGATGGCAGGATGGAAGCTTTTCAAGCTATGCAAAAAGCTGTACAAATAAATAACGGTTTTGTAAACGAACAACTTAAGCCCACCAACTACAGTTTGCCATTTGATTTATATAATGGTTACACCAACGAAGCAGTAGCATATTTTAATGCCGGTGCCGAACGAAATGATAAAAGCAGCTACAGCGAAGCTTTAACAAGATTTAAAAAAGCTGCACTTGTAAGTAACTATATTTATACAAATGGGTGGGGGCTTTCGTTATTAGATACCAACAACCTTTATTATTGTGCCAAAGCGGCTATTAGTGGTGGTAGAGAAGATGATGCTTTATATTTTGCAAAGAAAATTGCAGGTGCTGGCATTACCCAAACTATTGCCAGCAAAGGGTTTGAAAGTATTTACCGTTGGCTGGCATATTATTATAAGCAACAAAAAGACAGTGATAATTTTAACAAATACGCAGCAATTGGTATAGAAAAATTCCCTGCAGCTGTATATTTTAATTTGATAATGATTGACTGGCTGCGGCAGCAAAATGATTACTCAAAACTTTTTGTTGCTTACAAAGATCTTTTAAAAAAACGGCCTGATAACAAATACCAGTTTGCTTATTTGAATGATGTATTTAATTATTTGTACCAAAGTAAGGTTGAGATAACCGACAAAGTTTTTTATGAAAGCGTATTAAGAAATGGGCTGATGCAATTTCTAAAAAGAAAAACCTCGTCTATTGAAGCCAGGTTATTGATGGGTAAGTTTTACATCAATAAAGCAAATGATGTGGGGAAAGAAATAATGCTGCGATCAACGACTGACGCTAAGGTTATGAATGGTTATAAAATGGCTCAACGGAATTTTTTGTTGAAATCGAATGTTTATTTGAAGGAGATTGTAGATAAGTTTTCTAAAACTAATAAACCTGTATACCGGGAAGCAATAGAGTTATTGATTTCAAATTATATTTTTTTGGGGATGAAGAAAGAGGTTAGAAGGTATACAAAATGAATTGCAAAAGGCGAACCTTTTTTCTATTGATTTATAGAATGGTATTAAACAAAAACTTCGTTTATTATGATTAAGAGTAAAGCGATTTTTTAACAGGATTATTTCTGATGAACACTTAAGCTATCAAGAAAGGTTGCTATACTTTTGTTTATTTGTTCTTGGGTTTGCTGTAATCGTTGGACTTCTTGTACAGGTATATATAGTTTATCCTTCTTTGACAGGGCAATTATAGAAGTCATTACAATGGATAATATAGCTATCACTGCAGAAACAACAGGTGTCCATTTTTGAAACTTAGAATTAGTAATCGCTAATTTCTTTATTTTTAAATCTATACCTTCTTTTTCTTTTTGGGACTGTAGCCAATTAAGGTATATTTTGCCACTACTTGTAATACTTATTTTCTGTAATTTTTGTATTTCTTCAAAAGTTAGAACTTTCTTTTGGGCAAGATCTGATATGGTAAAATCTTCAAACTGAATATACTTTAAAACACTTTCTTTTAATAAAAATTTTTCAGCATCGACACCGAAAGTATTAAAAGCTAAAGCTATTGTTTGTCTTTTAGCAGGACTTAATAATTGTATAGTTTCTAACGCTTTCAAGTCTTGTTCTTCATCGAATGTCATAGATTTTCATTTCTTTAAATATATAATCTTTCTTCGAAATAATCTCAGCTCCAGGGTAGTGGTTGGTGCAATAAATTTTGTTTTGCCTAATTATTTACTTAACATAATATTAATTATAGGAATTTCAATTAACTTTATTTCCGTCATTTACCAGAGCTAATATTTTTATTTGGGTGGAAAAACTTTGTAAATATCATTTCGCTTAATAATGA
>JAYSTT010000547.1:0-2426 GCA_043719495.1 Ferruginibacter sp.
TTTTTGTAAAAGTCCAGCTAAGAGCTTTAAGTGCTGCTTCTATTTTTACAGCAGCAACAGAATCTTCTTTGCTGGCAAAATTTTTATCAATTGCTGCAAGGTTATCTATCTGTACACAATCCCATTTTTTTGCTAAAAGGTTTTTGGTTTTGTTTTCGCAAGAATTAAAAAAAATAAATGAACCTACTGCAAACAAAAAATATTTAAGTGTATTCATTTAATAAAACATTAATTTACTCTTTTAATATCCGCCCCCAATGCTATTAGCCTTTCATCAATATTTTGATACCCTCTGTCTATCTGTTCTATATTTTGTATAGTACTTTTTCCCTGTGCACTTAATGCAGCAATCAGTAAAGCCACACCGGCACGTATATCGGGGCTGCTCATGGTAATGCCACGCAGTTGCTGTTCTCTTTCTAAACCAATTACTACGGCACGGTGGGGGTCGCATAAAATAATCTGAGCACCCATGTCAATCAATTTATCTACAAAAAATAAACGGCTCTCAAACATTTTTTGGTGAATGAGCACACTGCCTTTAGCTTGAATTGCAGTTACTAAAATAATGCTTAATAAATCCGGAGTAAAGCCAGGCCAGGGATGATCGTAAATAGTTAGTACACCACCATCCATGTACTTTTGAATTTCATAAATTTCCTGAGAAGGAATATGAATATCATCGCCTTTAAAATTTAATTGAATGCCTAATTGCTGAAACTTTTCAGGAATAACTCCCAGGTGTTGTATGCCTGCATTTTTTATAGTGATATCACTTTGAGTCATTGCAGCCAGACCAATAAAACTACCCACTTCAATCATATCGGGCAGCATCGTATGTTCAGTACCACCCAATTCATCCACCCCCTCTATCACTAATAAATTACTACCAATGCCTTTTATTTTTGCACCCATACTGTTAAGCATGCGGCAAAGCTGCTGCAGGTATGGTTCGCAAGCTGCATTATAAATAGAAGAAGTGCCTTTTGCTAAAACGGCGGCCATTAAAATATTTGCAGTTCCGGTTACACTGGGTTCGTCTAGCTGTAATGAAGTTCCTTTTAATTCAGTTGCTTCTAAATGAAAAAATCCATCTTCATGATAAGAAAATGAAGCGCCTAATTTTTCAAAACCAATAATATGGGTATCTAATCTTCTGCGGCCAATTTTATCGCCCCCGGGTTTTGGTATATAAGCTTTTTTAAATCTTGACAGCATAGGTCCGGCAAGCATTACAGAGCCACGTAGTTTACCGCTTTTTTTATGATATGCCGGGCTGTGCAAATATTCTACCTCTACATTATCGGCCTGAAAGCAACAGGTGTTTCTGTTAATTCTTTCCACTTTCACATTCATTTCCCCAAGCAAATCAATCAGCAGGTTTACATCAATAATGTCGGGAATATTATTAATAGTTACTTTTTCTGCCGTAAGTAAAACGGCCGAAATAATTTGCAGCGCCTCGTTTTTTGCACCCTGTGGTGTAATTTCACCCGAAAGTTTTTTACCGCCTCTTACTTCAAATGATTGCATGCTGCTTTTTTATTACACTAATTATTGCTGATTAAATGAATTAAGGCAAACGTAAATAAAAAAACCTGAAACAATTGTTCCAGGATTTAATTTATTAAAGTCTTCGCTGTTAATTTTACATTCTAAAGAATAAAGGTATAAATTCTCCTTTAGAGAACCCGGGAATTAATACCTCTTCTTAAAATTCCTGCCATCATTTCTCTGGTCTCTTCCACCACCTCCCCTGTTATCTCTTCCACCACCACTCCTGTTATCTCTTCCACCACCACCACCTCTGTTATCTCTTCCGCCGCCGCCATTATTGCGGCCACCAAAGTTTTTGCGGTAACCACCACTACCTCTTCCACCATAATCATCTTCGCTGCGGTTATCGGTACGGTGTTTTACAAATGGGCGGGTATTAAATTCCAGTTCGCCTTTTGTTATGGCAGTTAATTCACTTTGTATATTATCGTCGTGCACCAGCTCTTTATGCCAATTACTATAGGTTAATTTCATGTAATAGGCAATGGCGTTTGCAAAACCCTGTTTCTTTTCTGGATTTTCTTCTTTAAGCGCCTTATCAATAATTACTTCAATGTTTTTTCCAAGATGATTGAATTTTGGATATTTTTTTGGATATCCTAAAACATCAGGTTTAGCCTTTAAAGTTTCCCTTGTGGGTATTGGATATGGGCTTTCAACATCCAGCGTAAAATCGCTTATTAAAAAAAGATGATCCCATAATTTATGCCTGAAATCTTCTACATTTTTTAAATGTGGATTTAGAAACCCCATCAGTTCAATTACAGCATAGGCATTACGCTGACGCTCTTCCTTATCAGTTAAAGTAAGTAGATATTCCACCATTTTTTGAATGTGGCGGCCATATTCTTTCATAATAAGATGGTTAC
>JAYSTT010000548.1:0-2423 GCA_043719495.1 Ferruginibacter sp.
AAGCTACCAAAAATTCCAAAACGGGAAATTTTATTTGCAGGTAATGGCCTTGGTAAAACCCTCCAAACAAAATCGAGGCGAAGCACTTTAAAAATATTATCAATACCGGTACCCATTTCTAAATAAGTAGTACCGTTTAATGTTTTAAAAGTATTGGCACTGTTGTTAAGCGTAATATTTTGCTGACTTAACGAACCCAAAACTGCTTTTGCATTCCAAAACTGGCGCAATTTTAATTTACGTGTTAATGGAATAAAACGAAAAAGGCCCGAACCAACATTATGCTCTACATTAATACCAGCATATTTATCACTTAAATATTCAAAGCGGTTCATAAGGTTAAAACTTCCGGCATCGTAATAATAAATGTCGTTACCAGGATGGTTTTCTAAAAAGGTAAATGGCAGGATGCCTGTAATTTTTCCGGCATAAATTTTATAAGAGAAAGAACCATAAGGCGAAATTTTTATACCATCTTTTATTGATGCTGAAATTTTGTTGTAACTGTAAGCACTGTTTAAAATACCCGAAAAACCTTTAGCCAGCAACAGTTCTGCCACAGGATATTTTGTGCCCATCGAATAACGAAAATAATCACCTTCTACAAATTGTTCTAAATACGCAAAACGTAATTTTAAAGCTACTTCAAAATTAGTAAGTGGCAGGCCCTGCTTTACAGGAAATACTGTTTTAATGGGTAAATTTTTAAGTGGATCATATTGCCGGTGAGAGAAGAACCATTCAGTAGAAAAGCCCTTGCCTAATTCATTAAATACTTCAAATCTTACATCTTGCAACTGCAAAAATTTTCGGGTGGTATTGGGCTTGCGTATGGCCAGAGAAAAAATATTATCCTGGCCCACATCACCAATCTGGCTAATGCCATTATCAATATCGTTAGCATAAGAAAGGTGTAAGCGAAAACGTTTAGGATCACGTTTTACAATCCAGAAAGCTTCTGCTTTTCCCTTGAATTTTTTATCGCCAAAGCCATAGGCTAAATAAGTATGCAGGTAAATATGTTTGTTAAACCCTGTGGTGGTGCCTAAATCAAAACGCAGGCGTGTGCCTTCCCAACTGTTATTACTTATCCAGTTAAACCAGGGGCCTATTTCGTAATTGGTTAGTGTTTTGTAGCCTGTACCAATAAATTTTAAAGTGTTTTGTAAACGCTGAAACTTTGGCATTTGTAATAATTTATCAACAGTGGCGTAAATGGCTTTTTCATTGGCAGATAAACTATCATGGCGTAAAAGATTCCAGGCAGAGTCTGTTTTTAAATTACTGCCGGGGCTGTTTTTTACAACTTCTTCAACTGGTTGCTGCTTAAATAAATTAGTAATAGAATCGCTGTTGATAATAATGTTGCGGTAAGAAGTTGTTTTTCTCCCAATGAAAGTAAGAGATTGCTTGCCCAGTATTTTAAAGTCGGCAAAAAATTTATCCCGGTTTAAAAAATATACACTGTCATTTAGCGGAATAAATTCCTGAAACACACTTATACGGTCAATGTAATTGATGTTAGCCTCTTTGCCGAGATACAAATTTATTTTTTGAATTTGAAAAGTTTGCCCCATAACCCAGGCATCTCCTTCAAAAGTATTTTGCCCTACATGCTTTGGAGTGAAAACAAAGTGAAATATTTTTTTGCCATTAACCACTTGTGTATCGGGCACAAAAAAATTATAATACACATCGGCATTATCATTAAACGGGCCAATAAAATCCTTATCCATTACATTTACATAATTACCATAAGTGTTTATATTTTGATTCATTACACCTGTAAACCTGTTAATACTTTCGTTGGTAAAGCCCTTGGTATTACTGGCTTTTATGTTTTCGAAAAACTTTTTTGTATTCCGCTGAAAGGCATAGTCACTAACACTTTCTAAAAGATAGGCAGGCAAGAATGGCTCTTTTTCAGTTGTACTGTCAATATTATTAAAAATAAAAGCAAAAGGTTTTAGCAGAAAGTTCTTTTTTGCTTTTTCCGGTTTAAAATTTTTGATATCAATTTCTAATTTATTATAAGCTTCATAACCAAAATTAGGGAGGTTGTAGCGGTTGTATAATTTCTTTTTACTCATTATCTTTTTCCACAAAAACAAACCCTTATTAATTTTTATTTTTATTATAACACTATTACCGGCAATGCCCCTTTGTAACTGAACAACAATTTTTTTATTATTCATTGAATCATCAATGGGTAGCTTAAATAACTCATAACCAACATAACTTATCACCAATGTATCTTTTAAAAATTTGCTGATATAAAAAGAAAAATTACCTGCACTGTCCGATGTTTTGCCAATACCCGATCTTATGAAATAAATGGAAGCATAACTAACAGGTTCTTTGGTATGGCCATCCAGTACTGAGCCGGAGAAACTGATGCTTTGTGCTTTAAGCTGAGCTGATAA
>JAYSTT010000549.1:0-2421 GCA_043719495.1 Ferruginibacter sp.
TGCTGTATTGCCTGCAGATGCATATTGTACAGAGAGGCCTGATGTGCTTTGTACAGCACCGGAAATATTATGCAACTCCAAAAAATCTGCATTAAAAGGTGCACCGGCATTTCCACCGCCTCCAAAAACCTGGCTGATTACTAATGTAGTTGATTGTGAAAAACTATGCAGAGATATAAACGCTAGTAAAATTGTAAATATTTTTTTCATGATAATCTTTTTTTGAAACACCTTTCGGCAAGAATAATAAGCACCATGAATAAATGAACATGGCGCTTAATATTGCAATTGATATTTTTTTAGTTAGCCGTAACTTTTACGTCATCAATTTCATAAGTTGCGGTTGCATCGCTTGCGGTTCCGGTTGCATCATTACCATCATACCTGTATGCTATATAAACAGTTTGGCCGATATAGGCTGATAAATTTATTATCCCCGAAGAAATAAATGAGGAAAAACCTGAAGCTGGTGGCACAGCTATAGTTGCAGGCAACTGCGTTATAAAAAAGGCAGACGGTGTGCCACTACCAGGATAAGTTGTAGAAATATAAACTCTGAATTGTGGAGTAAGAGCAGATATAAACCCGGCTGAATTTGTAAAACTCAATTTAGGAGCTGTAGTACCAGCTAGATTGATGCCCGGAGTAATTAACCAGGTTGTTGCTGCTCCATTTGTATTAAAGGCTGAAACCTTGGCACATTTTGTACTACCAAAAATAGCATTCTGATAAAGAGAAAGTGGGTTTGTACCAACTTCCTGAATATTTTTCCAGGTTGGTAATGTAAGTGTAGTACTATTGGCACCAATGTTTTCAAAATCTTCAAACAAAAGCGTACCTGGTGCTAATGGGCAACCGTAAGGTTTATTAAATTTCACATCACTGGTATCCCTGATTATTAATTGTTTTGTATTACCGAAAACAGTGTAAATCGCAACAATACTACCATGTCCTTGTGCAACTCTTAGGCCTGCAAAATCTGCATATGCACTTGTACGGATTATTACAGGCACACTTGGATTAGCACAATTTCTTATACTGTCATTGGTTGTAGATTTATAGACTGAAGTATCAGCATAAGTCTTGTTTAAATTCGAAGCCATAAACTCATAATCGTCTAATTGTATTAAGGAACCTATATAAGGGTCTTGCAAATTAGTTGTCAGTGTGTTTATGTCTACTTTAATTGGAACTACGGGATTGTTTAAAGATCCGCCAACAACATATTGGCTTATCAGGTTAGCAGGAATAGCTTCAAGAGAAGGAGCACCGTTAACAAGTGCCTTAACTCCCAATTCCATAGTCCTGTTATAATCACTTATACAAAGACCTTTGCACTTAATAAATATTTTCCGGCCAACAGGGTATGTGCCATATAAGCTGGCTGCATCTAACAGTATTTGCAATCCGCCTGTAGAATCCTGTATAAATATTTGCTTATAAAAATTCCCGCTTTTATCATCCGCAACAACAACGCCGGAAATGATCAGGTCAGTTGTAATTACATCATAAGCGCCATTTGTATTGTGCATCGCTTTTAAACCTTTGATAGAAGTGTTAGCAATAATCGCCGGATCTGAAGGCCCGGGCGGGTTATCAAAATTCTTTTTACATGAACTTAAAGTTCCTGATGCAGCGATGATGATAACTGCCATTAATAATTTTACGATCTTATTCATACTTTTTTATTTTAAAAATTTATATGCTGTTTTGTTATTATTAAAATCTTAAACCGATGCTTGCAAAGAAATTGATACCGTAAGCATAAAAACGCTTGTCGGGAAATTTACCAACATTCTTTTCGGCAAAATCAAAACGTAGTTGCTCATAACCACCGGAAACAATTTCCTCATTATTAAGAATATTGTTTACACCCACGTTAAACAACAGGAAAGTTCTTTTATGCAGTCCTTTAAAACGGTTGTTCATCAACCAGCTATAACCTGCAAAAAGATCCAGTGTATGTTGTGGTTTAAGCCTGGTTTGGTCAAGTATGGTATTCCAATTGGCAGATGTTGGATCAACACCGTTTACAGCAGCGGCTGTGCGGCGCACAGGATTAAAATCAAGCCACATCTGGTCGAAATAATTGTAGTTAACATTTACATACCAGTATTTGCGTGAACGGTAATTTAAACCAACGGTGTATGCCTCCTGCGGTGTAGGCAAATAATAATTTTTTGAATAAACAGGTACATCTTTCGATATAACAGCCGAACTGTTGTCGGATGTTGTTGTTGCCAGTTGATTGCTGTTGTATCTGTATCTTCCAATTGCGGCAGCCGCATTTAAAGTTAATCCTTTATACAGAATTACTTCTGCTCCTGCTTCCAGTCCAAATTGTTCTTTACCAATATTGCTGATGGCATAATTTACAAAACTGCGGGCATCATCATTATAAAATGTAAGTACGTTTGTTTG
>JAYSTT010000550.1:0-2414 GCA_043719495.1 Ferruginibacter sp.
CCGAACACCAATTTAAATTTTTTAAAAAATCAAGAGCTAAACAAAGCTTTTCCAAAGCTGATGATTATCAATGGTTTAATTTTGTTTAGATGAAACAAATGACCCATTAAATTATGATAGCCTATAGCCCCAAAATTTTGAAAAACTGAAAATGGAAAACATAAACCCGAAAACAGCATTTTTTCGATACTTTTGCAGCCACTTAAAAACAGCACATTATGGCAACTACAGCAGATATACGTTCGGGCCTGATATTGAAAATTGACGGTAGTCTTTATACAGTAATAGAATTTGGGCAAAATAAAACAGCACGTGCGGCAGCTAAAGTTTGGGCAAAGTTAAAAGGGGTTGATAATGCCCGTACAATTGAAGTAACCTGGAACAGTGGTGAAACTGTTTACCCGGTAAGGGTGGAAAAAAAGGCTTATCAGTATTTATATAAGGATGATACTGGTTACAGCTTTATGGATACAGAAACATTTGAACAAATTACTGTACCTGAAACAATGATTGATGCGCCTAAATTTTTAAAAGATGGTCAGGAAGTTTCAGTATTAATAAATGGAGAAACCGACCAGCCCATGGGAGTGGAGCTACCCGATAAAATTGTATTATTAGTTACTTACAGCGAACCGGGTATGAGGGGTGATACGGCAACAAAAACATTAAAACCAGCAACTGTTGAAACCGGTGCTATGGTAAACGTTCCTCTTTTTGTAAATGAAGGGGAATTAATTAGAGTTAATGCTAAAACAGGTGAATATGTAGAGCGGGTAAAAGGTTAATCTTTTTGCTGCAAAATTATATTAAAAATGGATAATAAGGCCTCTTGTTATCCATTTTTATTTTGACGTTTTTCTTAGTTTTTTAGCCTTTTTTGCACATTTTTAGCCCATTTTAGCCCAAAAAAGCCAATTTTTGTATTTTTTTATTTTATTAAAACTGGTTTTTTGAATAATCATTTGCTACCTTAGCAGTCCCCTATATTAAATCCATTAACTAATCAAAAATTACACATGGACATTAAACAAATTCAGGAGCTTGTAAAGCTTATCAACAAAACCAATATTGGCGAAATAACCATTGAAGAAGAAGGAGTGAAAATAACCGTTAAACAAAAGAAAGACCCTGTACAACATATCATGGCAGGGTCGGCAGCACACAACTATTCACCAGCTCCGCCAGCCCCCCAAAATATACCAGTTGTGGCCGCTACAACAGCATCAAAACCTGCTGCTGAACCTAAAGCAGATAATTTAATAACCATAAAAAGCCCAATGATTGGTACATTTTACCGACAAAGCGGCCCCGGTAAGCCAGTTTTAGCTTCTGTGGGAGATGAAGTTACTTCAGGCAAAGTGGTTTGTATTATTGAAGCCATGAAACTTTTTAATGAAATTGAAAGTGAAGTAAAGGGTAAAATTGTAAAAGTGCTGGTAGAAGATGCCAGCCCGGTAGAATATGACCAGCCCTTATTTCTTGTAGATCCCTCCTAAGCAACAATTAAAAATTCAATAGTAAAAAGGGCATCTCCCCATTTCAGAATTTTTAATTTTTAATTTTTAATTTATAATTCTTTCAATTGTGTTTAAAAAAATACTGATTGCCAACCGTGGAGAAATTGCACTTAGAGTAATACGCACCTGCAAGGAAATGGGCATTAAAACAGTTGGCATTTACTCCACTGCTGATAAAGATAGTTTACACGTAAAATTTGCTGATGAAGCCGTTTGTATAGGTAAACCTGCAAGTGCCGACAGTTATTTAAATGTAGCACATATAATGGCTGCTGCCGAAATTACCAACGCAGATGCCATACACCCCGGTTATGGATTTTTGGCGGAGAATAGCAAGTTTGCAAAAATATGTGGCGATCATGGCATTAAATTTATTGGCCCCACTCCAGACATGATCAATGCAATGGGGGATAAAATTACTGCCAAACAAACCATGATAAATGCAGGCGTGCCAGTTGTGCCGGGTGTAGATGGGTTATTGGAAAGTGTGGAACATGCAAAAACTGCTGCTAAAGAAGTGGGCTATCCCGTAATATTAAAAGCTACCGCCGGCGGCGGCGGAAAAGGTATGAGAGTAGTTTGGGAGGAAGGGGAAATAGAAAAAGCATTTGAAAATGCAAAGACAGAGGCAGCGGCGTCATTTAAAAACGATGGCATCTACATGGAAAAATTTGTAGAAGAGCCACGGCATATAGAAATACAAATTGTTGGCGATCAGTATGGCGGCGTTTGTCATTTAAGCGAAAGGGATTGTTCAATACAAAGACGTCACCAAAAATTGGTGGAGGAATCACCATCACCTTTTATGACGCCTGAACTTAGAACAAAAATGGGCGACGCTGCCATTAAAGCTGCTGCATCTATTAATTATGAAGGCGTAGGTACAGTAGAGTTTTT
>JAYSTT010000056.1:0-1804 GCA_043719495.1 Ferruginibacter sp.
TAGCTTTACCACACAAAGAATAAAAGACTATTTACAATATTGCGCCGAAAAGCTGAAGCTAACAGAAAATACATTGCATAGCAGAATGAATGCGTTAAAGTTTTACTACGAACAAGTATTGAAAAAAGAAAAATTATTTTGGACTATTCCACGACCTAAAAAAGCCATACAGCTGCCTAAAGTACTGAGCAAGGAAGATATGATACGATTAATAAAAGCCATAGAAAATGTAAAACATAAAACTATGATTATGCTGGGCTATGCATGTGGTTTGCGGGTAAGTGAAATTACCGGGCTTAAAATAAAAGACCTGGATGAAGACCGCCGGGTTCTATTAATTGGCCGTGCCAAAGGAAAAAAAGACAGGATAGTAAGCTTGAGCCCTGTAATGTTGGTAATGTTACGGGAATATTTGTTAAACTATAAACCAGAAAAATATATGTTTGAGGGGCAGCAAAAAGGGACAGTTTATAGTACCAGAAGCTTGCAAACAATAATGGAAGCCGCCAAAAAAAAAGCAGGTATTAATAAGAGTGGTAGTATGCACATGCTCCGTCATAGTTTTGCCACCCACCTGCTCGAAAAAGGTACGGATGTAGTTTTTATTCAAAAACTATTGGGACACAATGACTTAAAAACCACCTTACGGTACTTGCATGTTACAAATAAAGACCTGGTGAATATATTAAGCCCGATAGAAGACATTAAAGATTTTCTTTAATGCGTAACAGAAAATTGTATTTGCGAAACTTTTGTCCACTTGGTAAAATCTTGCATAAACAATAGTAACATATTGAAAATCAAGTAAACAATATTTGGGAAATGCAAAAAAACAATACTCGTATATTCGCTAATACACAAGTTATCGTAAATTGTTTTTTCGATTTGAAAATCATTCTGCATTTCATCAGTACATTTCTTTTCTTCTTTTTTTGGCGTGATAATCAGAATATACATTTCAACTTTGGTAACACGGATGAACTTCCGTTCCGGCTTTACGGAATTCTATTGAACTACTGAACATATTCTCATCTTTTGTTCTTTACTCAACTTCCGTTCCCGGCTTTCCGTAACACGGATGGGGCAAGCCCTCCTATTGATTCGAAATGAACTTTAACCGACTGACCGTTCAACTTCCGATAACAACCGGTTTAGCAAAATGGCGGTTTACGGAACCTGTGTTTCATCTTCCGGTTCGCTATTGAGCTTTTGTTCCGGCTTTCCGTAACACAGATGAACTTTAGAATATAGTTTCAACTTCATATCTTTAATCAGCAACTGTCGCCAGGCTGACCGAATCACGGATGCCGCCACTTCGCTAAGCCGTCGACGTTGTGCGGCATGCTATGAGCGACAGTTCGTAACTTCAACAGACACCAGAACCATCCGATATGAAATTTCAAGCCTACGCTTCGCAAAAACAAAAGAGCTGCAAAGCCACCCACAACCCGACACACAATTGCAGCACATTTTTTTTTGCCCCGACACACAGAGACGACAATAATCATTACTAAAAGATTCATAAATTCAACACCTAATCCACTGGATTAAGAGATGCACACTGTAAAAACAATTAGAGTATTTTTCGCATTATCGCTATTTGTGGTAACAATAAATTTGAATGCTCAGTTATCCTATCAAACTACTTCTGATACGAGATTTAGGAGTGGCCCAAGCGTTAAATACAAATCAATTGGAGTAATTAAAAGTGGAGAAAAAGTAAATGTCCTCGAAAAAACTAATTCGTCTTGGTTTAAAATTGAGCATAACGGGAAAACTGGTTTCGTATCAAGCAAATTGCTAA
>JAYSTT010000551.1:0-2413 GCA_043719495.1 Ferruginibacter sp.
GCCAGTTTTTTTACCAGCAGCTTTTCATTTTTACTTTGTTCAAAAGCAAGCAGGTAAGAAAAATCGGTAAGGCCTTTTCCAAATTCACCAACAGTGGCCATTGCCTTTTGTTTTCCTTTTACAAAAATGGCAAATTCAGTGATGAACCTTCCTTCTTCAATGGCGGTATTGCTGATACCCAGTTGCTGGTAAATTTCCATACTGCGGGCAGTAATAACAATTGCCCTGGATTGTTCGGTCGGGCTCTCTTTACTATCTACAATTAAAAAATTAATATTAAACCTGGCCAGTTGAACAGCCGCCATTAAGCCCGTTGGGCCTGCGCCGATAATGATGACGTCGTAGTGATTCATCTTTATATTTATGAGAAAAGATTCTTACTTCCTGAAACTTTCACTCACCACCAAATCCTTACTACCGGCTGTATAAACATAAAAACCTTCGCCGGTTTTTGCGCCGAGTTTACCTGCTAAAACCATATTCACCAACAGCGGACAAGGTGCGTATTTTGGATTGCCAAAACCATCCTGCAACACTTTTAAAATACTCAGGCAAACATCCAGGCCAATAAAATCGGCTAATTGTAATGGTCCCATGGGGTGAGCCATACCCAGTTTCATTACCGTATCAATTTCTTCTACACCGGCAACACCTTCGTACAAACTGTAAACAGCTTCGTTGATCATGGGCATTAAAATGCGGTTGGCAATAAAGCCGGGATAATCATTAACAGCGCAGGGTATTTTGCCAAGCTGCTTGCTTAATGCAACAATGGTTTCGGTAACTTCTTTTTTGGTGGCATAACCATTAATTATTTCCACCAGTTTCATTACCGGTACCGGGTTCATAAAATGCATACCAATTACCAGGCCGGGCCTTTGTGTTACGGCTGCAATTTTTGTAATGGAGATGGAAGAAGTGTTTGTTGCCAGGATACAACCTGCCGGTGCATGCAGATCCATCTGTTCAAAAATGGATAATTTCAACTGCACATTTTCGGTTGCAGCTTCTATAACTAACTGTGCTTCTTTAACACCTGCAGCAATATCTGATGAAGTAGCAATATTCGCCAGTGTTGCTTTTTTTTGCTCTTCTGTGATGGTTGCTTTTGTAAGTTGCCTGTCGAGGTTTTTATTAATGGTATCCATTGCTCTCTGCAACTGCGTTGGATTAACATCAATCAAGATTACTTTAAAACCAGATTGTGCAAAAACATGGGCTATGCCGTTGCCCATTGTTCCTGCACCAATTACACTTACATTTTGTATCATAGAATTATTTTTTTATTACACGAATTAAAGGCACGAATTACACGAATTCAAAAATGCTGAATAAAGAACCAAAGTACAAGAGTGCGACGCCACCGCAGCCAAATAGGATACAAAAAGCCGGGCTCAAAAAAACTCTTTTAAAATGAAAAATACAAAGCTTAAATTTTACTAACTGCACCTAAGTTCCCCTTTAGGGGGCGGAGGGGGTTTTCACTTAAACGCATTCAACCCCGTCACATCCATCCCCGTAATCAGCAAATGAATATCATGTGTGCCCTCGTACGTGATCACACTCTCCAAATTCATCATGTGGCGCATTACCGGGTATTCGCCTGTAATGCCCATGCCGCCCAGCATCTGGCGGGCATCCCTGCAAATGTTAGTGGCTATTTCGCAGGCATTTCTTTTAGCCATACTCACTTGTTGGGGAGTAACTTTTCCTTCGTTCATCAACACACCCAGCCGCCAGTTTAATAATTGTGCCTTGGTAATTTCGGTAACCATTTCGGCCAGTTTTTTTTGCTGCAATTGAAAACTGCCGATGGGTTTTCCAAACTGAATTCTTTCTTTGCTGTAATTTAAAGCCGTATCATAACAATCCATGGCAGCACCAATTGCGCCCCAGGCAATCCCGTATCGTGCTTTGGTCAAACAACCCAACGGGCCCTTCAATCCTTTTACGTTAGGTAAAATATTTTCTTTGGGAACTTTTACATTATCAAAAACCAACTCGCCGGTTGCGCTGGCACGCAGGCTCCATTTGCCATGTGTTGTTGGCGTGGTAAAACCTTCCATGCCTCTTTCAACAATTACACCTCTAATTTCACCGGCATCATCTTTTGCCCACACCACAGCAACCTGTGCAAAGGGCGCATTGCTGATCCACATTTTTGCACCATTTAATAAAACATGATCTCCAGCATCCTTAATGTTGGTCAGCATTCCACTTGGGTCGCTTCCATGATTTGGTTCTGTTAAACCAAAACAACCCAGCCACTCGCCGCTGGCAAGCTTGGGTAAATATTTATTACGTTGCTCTTCGTTGCCATATTGATAAATAGGAAACATTACCAAACTGCCCTGCACACTGGCTGTGGAGCGTACACCGCTATCGCCACGTTCCAGTTCCTGCATCATTAAAC
>JAYSTT010000552.1:0-5810 GCA_043719495.1 Ferruginibacter sp.
ATTTCGCTTACCAATAAACTGGTATTTCCAAATTGCCGGTATTGCATGGCTGATTATTTTTGTTGCACAAAGAAATGTATTTTTGAACAAAGCTTAGGATATGATACAACGCCCCATCAGGGTTTTAGTTGCCAAAGTTGGACTTGATGGCCACGACCGTGGTGCCAAAGTAATTGCCACTGCCCTGCGTGATGCCGGTATGGAAGTGATTTATACCGGCCTGCGCCAAACCCCCGAAATGGTTGTTAATGCTGCGTTGCAGGAAGATGTGGATGCGATTGGTGTAAGTATTTTGAGTGGTGCACACAATACCGTGTTTCCAAAGATTATTGCTTTGATGAAAGCCAAAGAGATGAATGATGTACTGCTTACCGGTGGCGGCATTATACCCGAAGAAGATATGGCAGAACTGAATAAAATGGGCGTTGGAAAACTCTTTGCACCCGGTGCCACCACATCCGAAATTGCAGATTATATAAAAGATTGGGTGAAAGTGAACAGAAGTTTCTAAATTTATACCAACGGTTGCTTCCTTAAATTTTTATTTACAACAACATTATTCGTAAATTCAGTTTTATGGAAGGACATCCATTATTAGGAAAATATTTTGAGCATCCTGCAATCTGGGATGAAATGTTTGGCAATGGCGACATCAGGCCTCATTACAAAAATTTTGTTGCTGCCATAGAAAATCTCTCTTCCGAAGAAATTACCCGTAAAGATGAACAAGCCAAAAAACTGTTCATGACACAGGGGGTTACATTTACCGTGTACAGCAGCGGTGAAGGCATTGAAAAAATATTTCCGTTTGATGTTGTGCCACGCATTATAACCGCACCGGAGTGGATACATATTGAGAACGGCATCAAGCAACGCCTGAAAGCATTAAACATCTTCCTGAAAGATATTTACCATCAGCAGTTTATTATTAAAGATGGTATCATACCTGCAAAACTCATTTACTCCTGCCCCAATTTTTTAAGAGAAATGATGCATGTAGATGTACCGTTCGATATCTACACACATATATCCGGTGTTGACCTGATACGTGATTTTGACGGGCAATTTTATGTGCTGGAAGATAACCTGCGTACGCCTTCCGGAGTTTCTTATATGCTGGAGAACAGAAGTATTACTTACAGAATTTTTCCCGACCTGATACCAAAGAATAATGTGCTGCCGGTAAAAGATTATCCTGATCGTCTTTTAAAAAATCTCTTGTCTTTATCAAACAGTCAAAAAAGTAATCCCACTGTTGTATTGCTTACACCGGGCATGTTTAACTCTGCCTATTTTGAGCATACAACGCTTGCAAGGCTGATGGGTATTGAATTGGTGGAGGGCCGTGACCTGGTTGTAGAGAATCATCATGTTTACATGAAAACAACAAAAGGGCTTGAAAAAGTAGATGTTATTTATCGCCGGGTTGATGATGAATTTATTGATCCGCTTGTTTTTCGGCCAGATAGTATGTTGGGCGTACCGGGCATTTATTGGGCCTATCGCAAAGGCAATGTATCAATCGTAAATGCTATGGGCAATGGCGTTGCAGATGATAAAGCGGTTTACTCTTACGTGCCGGATATGATTCGTTATTATTTGAATGAAGAGCCCATTCTTAAAAATGTTCCTACTTATCAACTGGCCGATGCTGACAACCGCAAAATGGTTTTTGCCAACATGGCTAAGATGGTAATTAAAAAAACGAATGAATCGGGCGGTTATGGCATGTTGATTGGCAGCGCTGCAACTGAAAAAGAAATGGATGATTTTAAAATTGCCATTGAGGCCGATCCAAGAAGTTTTATTGCACAGCCAATTATCAACTTATCATCGGCACCATGTTATATTGATGGAGCGTTGCAACCGAGAAGAGTTGACCTTAGACCTTATGCTTTGTATGGACCTGATGGTGTTGATATTGTTCCCGGAGGATTGACAAGAGTTGCGCTGAGAGAGGGTTCGCTTGTGGTTAATTCATCCCAAGGCGGTGGTAGCAAGGATACGTGGGTCTTAGGAGAAAAGCCGTGAGCCAAATATTAAAAATCACAAATTAAAAGCCGATGCTCAAAGCTCATAGCTAACAGCTCAAAGCTTTCTTAAATTAAAAAAATGCTGAGTAGAGTAGCCGAATCAATTTTCTGGATGGCAAGATATATGGAAAGCACCAACCGCATGTTACGCATGTTGCATACCAAGTATGTTACATCGCAGGATGAGATAAATGATTTTAGCTGGAATTCTGTTTTGCAGATATACAGCGATAAACCGGCGAAAGAATATGCATTGATTGAAAAAGACTCTCCTAAAGTTTTAGAGCATTTAATTATTGACCGGGAAAACAGTGGTTCCATCATCAACAATATTACAAGGGCAAGAGAAAATGCAAGATCGGTGCAAGACCATCTTACCAAAGAAGTATGGCTTTGCCTGAACGAATATTATCACCTGATACGGGAGGCTGATATTGAAAAAAATATTTGCAGCGGCGATCCCATTACTTCGCTTGATCTGTTGATACGGCATGGCATGTTGTACAACGGAACCGTTGATATTACCATGGCGAGGGAACAGGGTTTTAATTTTTTAAATATCGGCAGGTTTTTATCAAGAGCAGTTATCACTATTGATCTGCTTACCATCAAATTAAAAGAATACGATTACGACCTGGAAAAATATGCGGAAGATCCCGGCTGGCGTTTTTTATTATACTCTTTATCAGGTTATGAATTATACAATAAAAGAAACAGGGGCTCGCTGGAAGCTGGATTGGTGATAGAACACGTTTTGTACAACACAGATTTTCCACATTCTCTGTTGTACTCATTAAACATGCTGTCACTCTATTTTGGAAGATTAAAAACAGAAAGTACACCTGCCAACTTTGCACACCTGGAGTTTTTAATTGGTAAATGCAGCAACAATATTAAATACAGCAATCTTACAGATAATAGTAAAATGCTTAAAGAATTTTTACAACAAACAAAGAACGAATTGTTTGAAATTGCATCCACCTTTAATAAATTTTATTTCGGAAACACATAATAAAAACAATGGCTGATTATCACATTAAACATATTACCCGCTATACATATGCTTCAACAGTTATTGACTGCAGCAACCAGATCATGCTGTATCCACTCAATGATAGTTTGCAGATTGTAAAAACGCATGAGCTGAAGATCACTAACGATCCCATCATAGAAATTTTTACAGATTTTTTTGAAAATAAGATCGGGGTTTTTTCTGTAGTGGCACCGCATAATGAGTTGACCATACAATCGGATATTGTTGTAAGCACCACGCCGGTTATTACTCCGGTTGATAATATTGCGCCTGCATTACAATGGGAAGAACTAAGCAAAATGTGCGGTATATTCCCTTACATGGATTTTATGCATCGTGAAAAATTTGCTGCCGATGAAGAAATACAAAAACTATTATCGGGCATTGTTAATATCGAAAAATCTCCGCTGGTAAATGCAAATATTTTATCGGAATATGTGTATAATAATTTTGAGTATAAAAAGGGGGTTACCAATATTGAAACCCAGGTAGATGAGATACTGAAATTAAAAGCTGGCGTTTGCCAGGACTTTGCACATGTACTGCTGGTGATGTTGCACATGATAAGTATTCCCGCAAGATATGTAAGCGGCTACATCTGCCCCAAAGACAGGGAACTACGTGGCGAAGGTGCCACCCATGCCTGGGTAGAAGCTTATATTCCTTTTTTTGGCTGGCTTGGTCTTGACCCAACTAATAACTGCATTGTAAGCGACCGACATGTACGACTGGCGATTGGCAGAAATTTTTCTGATTGCACACCGGTAAAAGGGACATACAAAGGCTCATCGGAACATACTTTGGAAGTATCGGTGGTAATTGACAATGGCACTCAAAATTCCGGTGAGGATAATGATGCTGCGCCCACTTTCACATACACTTCTAAAAATCCTGCTGTTACCAATAATTCTTATCAGCGTTTTTTGGAAATGCAGCAACAGCAGCAATAGTCAAATAAGTATTAAATTTGGATATGAAAAGACAAATTAAGTTTACTACCGATCCGGAAGAAATAAAAAAGCATCTTGAAAAGCTTTATGATAAAATTGACATGCAGATTTTATTATACGAAGCACATGCTAGTCAGAAAAATAGTATTTTATCAAAACAAGAAATTGGTAAACTAAATAAATACAATCTAGATAATAATATTTCCGGTTCTTAATATTAATTCACTTCTTTCCAACAATCATGAATTACGAAACCATTTTAACAAATTTAGAAAACGGCATATTCACCATCACCATCAACCGCCCCGATAAATTAAATGCTTTAAACAAACAGGTATTTACCGATTTGGATGCAGCCATTGATGAAGTGTACAGTAACGCTGAAATAAAAACAGTAATCATAACCGGTGCAGGCCCCAAAGCATTTGTTGCCGGTGCCGATATTACTGAGTTTGGCAACTTGAATAAAGATGAAGCCATGGCATTGGCCAAAAGAGGCCAGGATGTTTTCTTTAAAATTGAAAACTGCAAAAAACCAATCGTTGCGGCAGTAAATGGTTTTGCATTGGGTGGCGGTTGCGAACTGGCCATGGCCTGTCACTTCAGGCTTTGCAGCGAAAATGCAAAATTTGGCCAGCCCGAAGTCAATTTAGGTTTGATACCCGGTTATGGAGGCACACAAAGATTAACACAACTGGTTGGTAAAGGAAAAAGTATGGAGCTGCAAATGACAGCGCATTTAATTGATGCCAACGAAGCCTTACAACTTGGCCTGGTTAATCATGTTTGTACAGCAGAAAATTTGTTGGAAAGAACAAAAGATATTTTGAATGTTATTATGAGTAAAGCACCCATTGCCATTGGAAAAATTATTGAGTGTATTAACATTGCTGTAGTAAGCAACAGTGCCTATACCAATGGCAAAAGCGGTTACGATAAAGAAGTAGAAGCTTTCGGAGATTGTTTTATTACAGCCGATATGAAAGAAGGCACAACAGCATTTTTAGAAAAAAGAAAAGCAAACTTTCAGGGAAAATAAATATACCCTTTGGTGGTATAGGAGACCATTGCAAATAGATGATTTTTGTTTAAATATTAAAACACAAAATTATCATGAAAAAAATTACAATCCTTGCCCTTTTTGTCTGTGCATTGGCATCTTGTAAAAAAGATGACAACACTTCAAACAACAACACTTCAGCACCACGTTCGTTTACCTGCACTATCAATGGTACAGCCTTTGTTGCCGATAGTGCATGGTACAATAATTTTAATGTGGGCAAAACCAACATTTTTGCAACTAAAGGTAGTGGAGCATCTCTACAGTATTTTGAAATAAACCTGAATGCACAAACTGCTACAAGCTATGCAATACCAGCTAATGCCTTTACCTATATAAACAGTGTGGCTGCTTTTGCAGGTACCGCCGGTTCTTTATCTATTGGCACTTACGATATGACGAACAGATTAATATCAGGAACGTTTACAGGCATTACTGCTGGTGGTTTTACAATTACCGGTGGTACATTTACTAATCTTCCTTATAAATAAATACAACAAAAAGAGGTTGCAATCAGTACAACCTCTTTTTTGTTTGTTATTACAAATTTTATTTTGCCCCAATAATGCTGGTTACTTCTGTTTACCAACCATACAAGCGTAAAACAGTGCAGGTAAATTGGGTACCTGTCTCATTCCTTTAATATAAAAGGATATTGAAACATTCCTATTTTATAAGTTGCATCGTACCTTTGTGCTAAATCAAACAGCCAAAGTAAACTAATATGGAATACA
>JAYSTT010000553.1:0-2410 GCA_043719495.1 Ferruginibacter sp.
TAGAAATTAAAACTTACCGGTATAAAGGGCACAGTATGAGTGACCCTCAGAAATACCGCAGTAAAGATGAGGTGGAAGAATACAAGGAAAAAGATCCGATTGACCATGTATTAAATGTATTAAAAACAAAGCATGCTGTTAGTGATGATGATATTGAAGTAATAAACAACAGGGTAAAAAAAGAGGTGGAAGACAGTGTGCAGTTTGCTGAAGAAAGCCCATGGCCCAGTGATGATGAATTATTGAAAGATGTTTATGTACAGGAAGATTATCCTTTTATAGTTGATTAAAGAAACATTTAATTTCTAAGAAATCAAGGATTAAAATAAGAACAAAAATTTAAATTAATAATAAAAAAAATGGCAGAGAAAATACAAGTAGAAAATGTGGATGTAAATGTAGCTTTTGAAAAGGCAAAAGGTTTTTGGGCAAAATTCAGTAAGCCCATTATTTATGTGGGCAGTGCAATTATATTATTAATTGGTGGCTGGTATGCTTACAGCAAATTTATTAAAGCGCCTAAAGTGCAAACAGCAAATGAGCTTATTTTTCCCGCTCAAAAATTATATGGTAAAATGGCGGAGCAGTCAAGCTTTCCAAAGGACAGTGTTAGTATTGCTTTAAATGGCGGATTTGCAGATGGTGCAAAAGTAACGGGCCTGCTTAATATTATTAAGAATTATGGTGGAACGCCGTCTGGCAATATTGCTCAATATATGACTGGAGCATGCTATTTGCAATTAAAAGAATTTGATAAAGCTATAAGCCATTTAAGGGAATATGATGGTAATGGTGCCACACAAATTCAAAGTGCAGCTTACCGTATGTTAGGCGATGCCTATGCCGAAAAAAAGAATAATGATGAGGCGTTAAGCTATTACAAAAAAGCCATAGGTGCTGCTGATAATAAAGATGAATCAACTAAGTTTTTATCTTTATCAAGGGCGGCAATGTTTTGCGATGCCATTGGAAAAACCAAAGAAGCCATTGCTTATTTGCAACAAATAAAAGAGGAGATTACACCTGAGTTTTTAAGAAATAACCGAATTAATTTTGATGCAGATAAATATCTGGCAAAGCTTGGTGTAATAAAGTAGTTTTTACCAATAGTAATCAGTGATTTTGTAATATATATTTTGCGCACTACACAGCATTTACTAAATGTCAACGAATTCATCAAATTTATATAACACTTCAGGCATCCGGCTACCAAAGGATGCCTGTGTTGTAATTGTACGAACCCAATGGAATGCCGTAACAGTAGATAAGTTGGAAGAAGGCTGTAAGAAAATATTAGATGATTACAAAGTGCAACACCTGACCATTACTGCACCAGGTGCTTTTGAACTTCCATTTGCTATTAAAAGTTATTGGGAAGCCCATAAATATAAAGAGGATAAACCCTGTGTTTTTATTGCACTGGGCTGTGTGTTAAGAGGAGATACGCCTCATTTTGATTATATATGCAAAGCAGTTACAGATGGTATAGTTCAATTAAATTTATTATTACCGGTACCAACAATTTTTGGTGTGCTTACTTTGGATAACCAGCAACAGATTGATGAAAGAACAGGAGGAATACATGGGCACAAAGGCGAGGAAGCGGCAGTAACTGCTTTAAAAATGATTGCTTTAACCCATTCATTTAATAGAAATTAATTACAAAAATAATTCCCGCGGCTTAGCGGAACAGTAGCATGAAGGTTCAAATATTTATACCATGTTTTATTGACCAGTTATATCCGCAAACGGCCTTTAATATGGTTAAGGTTTTAGAAAAAGCAACCTGCGAAGTGCTGTATAATACCAATCAAACCTGCTGTGGCCAGCCTGCTTTTAATGCCGGTTTTTGGGATGAGGCCAGAACAGTATGCAACAAATTTTTAAAAGATTTTGAAGGTGCCGATTATATTGTTGCCCCCAGCGCAAGCTGTGTGGGGTTTGTTAGAAACTATTACTCTAAACTATTTGAAAATTCTTCTCAGCATAACCAGGTAAAAGATTTAAGCAAACGCATTTTCGAATTCACCGAATTTATAACTGATGTTTTAAAGATTGAAAATTTTGGCGCAGAGCTTAATGCAAAAGCCACTTATCATGATAGCTGTGCAGCACTGAGAGAATGTAAAATAAAAGATGCTCCCCGTAAATTATTATCTCACGTAAAAGGCCTGCAGCTTACGGAGATGAATGATGTAGAAACCTGTTGCGGTTTTGGTGGCAGTTTTGCTGTAAAATTTGATGCGATCTCCATTGGCATGGCCGATCAAAAGGTGAAAAATGCTGCTTATACAAATGCAGAAGTAATTATTTCCACCGACCTTAGTTGCCTGATGCATCTGGATGGCTATATTAAAGGGAAAAATTTACCGTTAAAAACCATGCATATTGCCGATGTACTGGCAAGTGG
>JAYSTT010000554.1:0-5795 GCA_043719495.1 Ferruginibacter sp.
TTTGTTAGATAGGGTGCAATACCGGGATTTACCCAATAATCGCATTGTACATAGGTTACAATTTTTGTTGTTTCCGCACTGCCTTTTGATTTGTAGCTATCGTTAATTTCTACATTGAAGTTTACCACCTGTTTGCCATTTTTCAGGGTGCTGATTTTTGCATCACCTGTTAATCTTGCTGTCATTTCCATGATTGTAAATTTTAATTGTTTAATAAATGTTTAAAGTCGGCATACGCCTAGTTCGTTCTAATCGTAGCAACCCGGCCTTGAAACAGGTTTTGACAAAAGCAAGGTTTTTGTAAAAAGAATACTATCCGCCGCGGCGGATGGAGATTGTTTTTGCAAAACCCGTGGCCAGCCAAAATGCAATGAAGGCGCAGACCTTGCTTTTGACAAAGCCTGTCAAGAAATTTGCGTCAGATAGGGATGAATGAGTTTTTAAAAAGTTGATTCTTATAAAATCTGCTTTGCAGTGTCTTTCTGAATTAAAGTAGCTGGAATTGTGTTTGGGTAGGCACAGCCGGTCCCGATTTTTTCGGGAAGCCAATCTCAATGACCAATATATTTATCCGGTGCAGTTCTCCCGGCTTATTTGCCGCAGGCGTAAAAAAATAAGACTGGTGTACTGCAACGGGTCTTTGCAATATTTTTTGCAAAGTCTATATTTTGAGGAATCATTCAGTCACCTTTACAGATATACTTCTTTCTGCCCAGTCAAAATATGAGTGTAGCTGCACACTTTAAAATGCCGGGAACACCGAAGGCGAATTCGGCGCCGTATATATAATAAACAACAGGTATCAAAATTGTTGAAGCGACAGAACCAGTATTGATGGCAAAATAAAACCAACTATACATTTTAGAGAGAAGATGTTGATTGGAGCTGTCAAACTGATCACCCACATTTGCCGATACACATGATTTGATACCTCCTGCTGCTGTTGCTATTACAATAAGGCCGATTGTAAAAAATGTAATGTTATGGGTGGAAAATGCAAGTAACAGATTCCCAAAGGCATAAAAAATGGATAGATATAATAGCACTTTATTTTTTCCAAAAAACCAATCGGCAATAATTCCCCCAATAAGTGGCATTAAATAAGCCAGCGTTACAAAAAGGTGTACCATTTCATTTGATCTGGCCTCGGCTACCTCCTGCAACATTGGGTTCATAGCAGGATTAAAGAATTGTGCAACCAAAAAGGTGCTCATCACAGACCGGATACCATAAAAACTGAATCTTTCGGAAGCCTCATTTCCAATTATGTACGGTACGGCTTTTGGCATCCCATTTTTTAGTAGCTCTTTTTTCATTTTTTTAAATGGCAGATTGATCTATTAAAGATGGGTTAATAACAAGTATTTATTTTAATGTAAAATCATGTATAACCGTTCAAAAAAATCACTTTTTTAAATCCTATTACTTCTTCTTTTTTAATTTCAACTTTTTCTAAGAGTGGCAAACTACTTGATAATTTTATATTTTCGAATACGTCAAATCAACCGGTGTTGTTTTCTTTCCGGAAAATATGTATCCGCAAACAGCATTAGTAAAAAATGAATACACAGATATTAACTATAAGTTCTTTTCACAAACTCATTTCGGATAATATTGGTTAATCATTGATTAATAAATGAACATCCAGAGAAGAGTATTGATATACGTTTTAGAAAAAAGCATTACGCAGCAATATATTTTTAAAAAAATTTTGGAAGCTGAAAAGTTTATATTGTAGGAAAAGAACAGTAAAATTTGTTTGGCGTAAATGCTATTGATAAAATCAGGGAAGAAGGAACATTTTTTATAATACTTTAGTAGATTTAGCTGTTGCAAACAAGCTTATTAAAAACACAGTCATACTTTGACAAAAGAAATTTCTAAAAAAAATTTTAGAATAATTAATTTAAGCCGCATCGGCAGTAAGCTCTTTGAATGTCTGTGTTTTCATTTGAACCACTCTTAGCATAATTGCTTTGAAAATTCCTTGTTCTGTAGTTCTTCGGTTAATTCTGAAGCAATATTCATCAAGGTATTTTTGATAATGCTTTTCACTGCATTGGTGATGAATACCCCTTAGCCAACCTTTCATGTTCATTATTTGCTGATGTACCACCGGAAAAGTTTTTCCTTTATCGCTTTTCCTTTGTTTAGCTTTTGGGAACTTCTCTTTTAGCTTATCGTAACTGGGGTACTCATCGGTAACAACTTGTGCATCTGATGATACTTTTGATTCTATGATTGGGTAAAGCGCCTCTTTCTTGTAGTTGCAGATTTTTTGGCAGTAAACCCTTCCCGTTTTATTGTCATTTCTTACTTCTACCAGGATTAACGTCTTTTTCTTTTTGCCATCGGAGCGGCCTGGCTTACCTGGTTCTGGCCCACCCGTAACGTATTCATAAATATGCACCTCGCCGGTTAAAGGATGTTTATCACTGGACTGCATTACCTGCTGTAGCTTGCAATGAAATAACCATGCTGTTGGCTGGCTTATTCCAATTTCTTTTGACAATTCGTAAGAAGAAATGCCTTTCTTTTTACAATAACGGAATACCCCATAAAATGCTTTCAGCAAATTAAACTTGAGGTTATGAAAAATGGTATGGGCTGTTGCTGATTCATCATAGCGGCACTGCTTACACCTTCGGGCAAAGGGATGGTAGCCTTTTGTATAATGAGTGCAACTGCACTTGCGGCACTGGTAACCATCTTTCCATTTGAGCTCGGAAAGAAAGGACAAACAATCATCTACGCCAGTGAACCGATGCTGAAATTCAAATGTGCTGAGGGTTGAAAACATAACTAAATAACTTAGAACTAAATTACTAATTTATTTAGACATTTCAAAGAGCTATTTTTATCTATGCGGTCAATCTTTATTAACCTAAAAAATTATTAAAAATTATTCCTGTGAAAAATAGAAATTAGTAAACTTGAAAGTGATTTTTTATTTTTCTAAATTATTTCGAAATTGAATCGGGGAGGTACCAGTAATTTTTTTGAATACCCTGTTAAAAGAAGTTACATTGTTAAACCCGGTTTCATAAGCAATTGAAGAAATGCCTTCATATTTCCCTTCAATAATTTTGTTGCAAGCTTCATTTATCCTTATTTCGTTAAGGAACATTATATAGGTTTTCTGGGTGTGTTTTTTAAAGTATTTACAAAAAGCAGGAACTGTTAAATGTGCAATGGAAGCAATTTGAAGTAAGCTTATATTTTCTGCTGAATGCGACATGGTATATTGGTAAATATCATTCATACGCAAGCCTTGATTTTCAGATATTGAGATGCTGTCAATTTCAGTAGAAAGTAGTTTCCATTTTTTTATACAAGTTAGTTTAGTCAGCAGTTTAATAAAATTTGCAAGCAATATACTTTTACTACATTCTTTCAATTTTAAAATATCTTCAGCTATACCTGATCGGTCATTTAAAGGTACCTGCAATCCGGATTTCGTTTTCAACAAAAATCTTTTTACTTCCTTCATTTCAGGTAAATTAAGAATACTTCCGAACGATTCATTTGGGTCAAAAAAAATGGTTAATGCTTGTATACTTTTATTAATCTTTTTCTCAAAATATACCGGATCACTTTTAAAGATATGTGGTTGATTGGCACCAAGTATATAAATATCGCCTTCTTTAAATTTTTGCATATAGTTTCCTGCAATCAATATGCCCTTACTTTTAATAACCAATATTATCTGTATTTCTTTATGTCTGTGCAATTGGTTATAAAACCATGGCAGATTGTACTCTTCCAGTATAACTGTTTGTTCAGTAGTAACAGGTATTGTAAAAGGTATCACTTTCATTTTACAAATATTGATATTATATCGGACAATTAATTCAATATTGGTTAATATTGGTTAATCAATGATTAATAAATGATTTAAACATTCACTTAAATTAGGATAGTTTTGTAAACATAAGCAGTGATGATGGGATTAGTAATCAAATATAAAACATACAATGACCTACATAACCATCCGAAATAAGTATCGGTCTATATTGCTGGTTATGACGATAGGCTTAATATTGCTATCTCTTAAAATCTTAGCTGGCGATTTGCGGACGGAACATCCCCGGCCAGATCTTTATCGTGAAAACTGGTTATCATTAAATGGTGAATGGCAGTTCGAGATTGACAAAGCAAATGATGGCGAATTACGGGGATTAAATTATGGCAAGGATCTCAACAATAAAATCATCGTCCCGTTTTGCCCTGAGAGCAAATTGTCGGGCCTCGGGTTGGCCACCACTGAGCATATAAAAAACGTGTGGTACCGACGCAAGTTTGAAGTGCCGGGCACCATGAAGGGTAATAGGGTCAGGCTTCACTTTGGTGCTGTTGATTACAAGGCTTGGGTTTACCTAAACGGTCAGCTTGCCGGAATGCACATCGGAGGCAATGTAAGTTTCACTTTTGATATTACCAGTTTACTAAAGGCTGGCTCTAACGAACTTGTTGTGAAAGTGCTGGACGATATCTGGTCTGGATTGCAACCAGGCGGCAAGCAATCGTGGAACGATCAAAGTGAAGGTTGTTTTTATACCCGTACCACCGGTATCTGGCAGCCTGTATGGTTAGAAGCCGTAGGATCATCATTCATCGAAAATATTTCGCTTGTACCCGATCCAGATAATAGCAGGGTATTCATCGAAACAAAAACCACTGGTAATGATCTTAATTTACGGCTAAAAGTAGAAGCATTTGCCAATGGAAAATTAGTGGGGTCACAAATAGTGAAAGGCTCATGGCAGAATGGTTTGGTATTGAATTTAAAAGAAAAGAAATTATGGGAACCAGGATCGCCGTTTTTGTATGACCTTACCTTTACATTGTACAGCGGTAATCAGAAAATTGATGAATTGAAGAGTTATTTTGGCCTGCGAAAAATTTCGATAGAGGGTCGCAAGATACTTATTAATGGCAAACCTATTTTTCAACGCCTGATTCTCGACCAGGGTTTTTATCCGGATGGGCTATGGACAGCACCATCCGATGCAGCATTAAAAAAAGACATCGAACTTTCCATGGCTTGTGGTTACAACGGTGCCCGGCTGCATCAAAAAGTATTTGAACCAATATTTTTATACTGGGCTGATAAGTTAGGTTATTTGGTATGGGGAGAGTATCCCAATGCCGGCTATAACAACCAGGTGCAAGGATTTTCAGCCGTTGTAAATGAATGGACAGAAATACTACAGCGTGATAAGAATCATCCATCAATCGTTGGCTGGTGTGCATTCAACGAAAACTTCGAAGACACTGGAGAGTTGCAACAAATGATTTGGAAAATTACCAAGGCAATTGATCCTACCCGGCCAGCACTTGAAGCCAGCGGTTGGATGCACACACTTCCTAATCCTGAAATATTAGATGCTCATGATTATACCAGCAATCCGGAACGCTTAAGAAAAAAGTGGATGGATTATTTCTCCGCTCCTTCAAAAGGGCCGTATCCTCCCTCACGTTATTTCAATTCTTCATCTTCAAATGCTGACCGTGGTGTTCCTTTTATGATCAGCGAAATCGGCGGTATTGGCTGGGCAACTGAAGGCGGCTGGGGTTATGGGGCAGGACCAAAAAACCTTGACGAATTTTATATTCGATACAAGGGAACAATTGATGCGATGCTTGATAACTCTAATCTTTTTGGTTTTTGCTACACGCAGTTCACCGACATTGAGCAGGAGAAAAATGGACTCTACTACTACGATCGAAAGCCGAAATTCGATGTAAAGAAACTTTATAAAATCACTTCACGTCAGGCGGCTTATGAGCGGGGT
>JAYSTT010000555.1:0-14096 GCA_043719495.1 Ferruginibacter sp.
GCCAATTCAAGGTCAATTTCCCTCTTATTAAGCGAAGATTGTGCCAATAATGATATTAAAGCCCCTTCCAATTCTCTTACATTACTATTAATATTGTAAGCAATATATTTGACTACTTCACGGGGCATTTCCAACCCGTCATTCTTCATCTTTTTTTCTAATATCTCAATTTTAGTATCGTAATCTGGCACCTGTAAGTCGGCACTTAAACCCCAGCGGAAACGGCTTAATAATCTTTCCTGCACACCTTCCAGATCTTTTGGTGGCTTATCGCTGGTTAATATTAATTGTTTACCACTTTGATGCAGGTGGTTAAATATGGCAAAGAAAGCTTCCTGAGATTTTTCGGCACGGTTAAAAAACTGCACGTCATCAATAATTAATACATCTATCAGTTGATAAAAATGAATAAAATCGTTGATTGCCTGGTTGCGGCTATGATCTATAAACTGATTGATGAATTTTTCGGAACTAACATACAATACCACTTTATTAGTATGTAATCTTTTTACTTCGTTGCCAATTGCCTGTGCCAAATGTGTTTTTCCTAAACCAACACCGCCATAAATAACTAATGGATTAAAAGAGGTGGTACCTGGCTTTTCAGCAACGGTTTTACCGGCACGGCGTGCCACACGGTTACAATCTCCTTCAATAAATGCATCAAAAGTATAAGCATGATTTAGCTGCGGATCAATCTGCATCTTTTTAAGACCCGGTATTACAAACGGATTCTTAACAGGATTATTTATTACAAGTGGAAAATCCATTTCGTTATTTGAATATGATTTATAACCATGACCCGGCACATCCATCGTTAGCGGTTTATTTTTGCTGTTACCGCTATCCACCATTATTCTGTATTCCAAACGGGCCTCTTTTCCTAATTCTCTTTTTAATGTTTTTGCTAAAAGTGAAACATAATGTTCTTCAAGATACTCATAAAAAAACTGACTGGGTACTTGTATAGTTAATATTTTTTCTTTTAACGCAACGGGTTTAATAGGTTCGAACCATGTTTTGAAATGTTGCCATTCCACAATGTCTTTGATTATCTCTAAACAATCAGCCCATACTTTTTCAAAAGCTTTCTCCATCAGTTCTTAAGCAATTTAATAATTATATTGAGTTATGAATATTTTCCGGGGGATTTCCTGACAAAAATCAGTTTCAGTTATAAGTGAAAATTAATTTTTAGCAGGACAGCGAATATCGAATAAATAATTGAATAAAAAATTTTTTATTCAATTGTTTTTTTCCCTATAACAACAGTATGGGATTTTGCCATCTTTTTTGGTTTAAATCCGGCAAAATTAAAATCGAGCCGGCCAAGCATAATACCTGCCCAACCTACCTGATTTATCAGTACATCACTACCGCTTTTATTGGTATATAATTCGGGCGCCTCCATAAAAGTATGTGTGTGACCTCCAAGAATTAAATCAATATTTTCAGTTTCTTTGGCTAATATAATATCACTTACTTTATTATTGTTGTATTTATATCCTAAATGGCTAAGGCATATTACCATTTCACATCCTTCCTCTTTTTTTAATTTAGCCGCTGTTTCGTTAGCTTTTTTTACAGGATCAAGATATTTTGTATTGCCAAATAAACTGTCTGGAACTAGCCCTGTTAATTCAATTCCAACTGCAGTTATACCAATTTTTAATTTTCCTTTTTTAAAAATTTTGTAAGGTTGATAATTAAACTCCATTGGAGTATTTGAAAAATCATAATTACACATTAATATTGGAAAACCAGCATGTTTAAGTTGAACTGCAAAATTTTCAAGGCCAGCGTCAAAATCATGATTACCCATTGTGGCAGCATCATAACCCATTGCAGCCATTGCTTTCATTTCGGGCTCTCCTTTATATAAATTAAAAAAAGGGGTGCCTTGAAATATATCACCGGCATCTAAAAGTAACAGCTGCCCAACTTCATTTCTAATTTCCTGAATTAATTTTGCCCTTGCCGACACGCCGCCAAGCCCCTGGTTTCTTCCGCCATCCATAGCAAAGGGCTCTAACCTGCTATGTACATCATTAGTATGAAGTATGGTTAATTTTTTAAGTGCATTTTCTTTTTGCATTTCTGCAAAAAGACTGTTGGATGTTAAAAGTGCCCCTGCTGTTAAAGCAGATTGAGCGATAAATTTTCTTCTACTCTGCATTAGTTACACGATTTTCAATTTTGGCAGATACTTTTTTGCCTTGCTTATTTAAGTCAATAAAATATTCAATAAGTGCATCTCTTAAAACATAACCTATACTCTGTTGTGGTATTAATCTTAACATGGTACAATCTTCGCCCCCATTTGCAACATAATCCACCATGGCAATGTTATAGACAGCAGTTTCGTCAATAGGTTGTCCGTTAATTAAAATATTTACAGCGGTTTTATTTTTTATTTGCCAGGTAATGCCCGCAACAGGCCAACCACCCCTTGCAGAAATATGGTTTAAAAATTCCTGCAAAACTTTACCACTTAATTTTTGTAAAACAATATCATTATCAAAAGGTGCCAGTTCAAAAACTTTGCCCCGGGTAATGTTACCGGCAGTAATAGAGGTAAGCCTGATGCCACCATAATTAATAAATGCAGCATCTACAGGTATTTTATAAGCCTGTTTTGCTTTTACCAGCATGGCATCTACCATAACATTTCCCAAAGTTCCTTCGGGCTGTTTTTTCTCCAATTCAATTATTGTAACAGCAATAACAGTATTCATACTTTTATTTACACTATCGGAATAAGGTTGTAAAATTTTATCTAAGCCGCTATCTGGTTTATTGTTTTGTGTAAGCCGGTAATCTATATAGGAAACCGCCAGGGGCTGATAAATTGTTTTGCAGGAAATGGAAAAAAATATTGCGAATAAGAGGGCAAAAAACAACCTGTTTACTCTAACCATAAATCACAGTTAATTATAAAAGGAAGGTAGCTAATTTTTATTAATCGCAAAGAAAACACAGAATAAAAAATTTATCAATAAATAGAATTACTTTTGGCATATAAAAATATTATTATGAGTTATGAATTAACGGGCAAATTGGTTGCCAAATACGACATAGTACAACGTACAGAAACTTTTAAAACAAGGGAATTTGCAGTAGAAAAAACTGATGATATAAATGGCCGCACCATTACCAACTACGTAAAATTTCAATGTGTACAGGATAAAACTGCTATTGTTGACAGGGTAAATATTGGTGATGAAGTAAAAGTGTATTTTAATATAAAGGGCAGTAAATGGGAAAAAGATGGTAAGGTAAATTATATTACTAATTTAGATGCCTGGAGAATTGAACAAATTTTGCAACCAGGCGCTACTGCAAAAACTGATAATGAATATTTAGAACCATTAGATACATTTAGTGCAACGCCACCAGATGCGGTGGATGATTTGCCGTTTTAAGCCAATGCCCCCTCCGCCCCCTAAAGGGGGAACTTTGGAGTATAATACTTTGAAGAAAATTTAATTATTTAAAATTAAAAAACACAATCTTTGAAGAGAGTGAAAAATAATCATTCTCTTCAAAGTCCCCTTCAGGGGATTTAGGGTCATGCAACAAAAAATTTCTTTCAAACTGCTTCCTGCCGAAGCAATGGATGAAGCCATCATAAAAAAAATAATTGCCAACACTTTAGGCAAAAAAGAAAATGCCATCGCAGGTTTTTATCTTTTAAAAAAATCAATTGATGCCCGGGCAAAAACCATTTGGATTAACCTTACTGTAAATGCCTTTATTGACGAACCTTTTAAAAAAAAAAATTTTAAGGTATTCGATTTTAAAGAGGTAAGTAAAGCAGAAAAAAAAGTAGTCATTATTGGTGCCGGCCCGGCAGGTTTATTTGCAGCCTTGCAGTTAATAGAAAAAGGAATTAAACCCATAATATTAGAAAGAGGAAAAGATGTTAGATCCAGAAGAAGGGATCTGGCGATACTTAATAAAGAAGGAATTATAAACCCCGATAGCAATTATTGCTTTGGCGAAGGCGGCGCCGGCACTTACAGCGATGGTAAATTATATACCCGAAGCAATAAACGCGGAGATATTGACCGGATACTTAATCTGTTTGTACTGTTTGGGGCGGAGGAGAAAATTTTATACGAAGCTCATCCGCATATTGGCACCAATAAATTACCTCATATTATTACTGCCATGCGGCAACAGATAATTGACTGTGGTGGCGAATTTTTATTTGAAAAGAAAGTAGTGGATATCATCATTGAAAAAGAAAAAATTGAATCCGTAAAAACTGCTGATGGAAATTTATTCGATGCTGATGATTTTATATTAGCAACCGGCCACAGCGCCAGAGATATTTTTGAATTACTTCATAAAAAAAATATTTTAATTGAAGCAAAACCTTTTGCACTGGGTGTAAGAATTGAACATCCTCAATCTTTAATTGATAATATACAATATCATTGTGCGGTAAGAGAGGAACATTTACCACCTGCTTCTTACAGTTTGGTAAAGCAGGTAAATAATCGTGGCGTATTTTCTTTTTGTATGTGTCCGGGTGGTATTATTGCACCCGCTGCAACTGCAGCAGGAGAAATTGTTGTAAATGGGTGGAGCCCCTCTAAAAGAAATAATCCCTATGCCAACAGCGGTATGGTGGTGCAGGTAGAATTAAGTGATGTGATGGAAAATAAAATGATAAAAAACGATGCCTTGGCCATGATGCACTTTCAGCAAATGGTGGAACAAAAATGTTTTGAGTTGGGAGGAGGAAAATTTGTAGCACCTGCACAGCGAATGGCAGATTTTAGCAATGGCAAAACCTCTTCATCATTACCCGTTAGTTCTTACCAGCCAGGGTTACAATCAGTACATTTAAAAGAGGTATTGCCTCACTTTGTTTATCAATCTTTAGCAAAAGGGTTTATTGAATTTGGTAAAAAAATGCCTGGCTATTTTACCAATGATGCAGTAGTGGTGGCAACAGAAAGCCGTACTTCATCTCCTGTTCGCATCCCCCGAAAAAACGATACACTAACTCATCCTCAACTAAAAAATTTTTACCCCTGTGGCGAAGGGGCTGGATATGCAGGAGGAATTGTGAGTGCTGCTATGGACGGAGAAAGAGTGGCGCTTCAAATAGCCAATATTGTAATGAACTGATTTTAAAATTTTCCGTTCATAATATTATTTTGTTGAATCTGCTTTTCATTTCTTTATTTTGAATTTACATTACATTTGAATTTTAAATAAAATCTCTAATGAATATTTTAGAACTGAACAATCTTAAAAAATATTTTGCCACGCAGAAAGCAGTGGATGATATCAGTATGACTATCCCTAAGGGAAGCATTTTTGGTTTGCTTGGCCCCAATGGTGCCGGTAAAACAACATTAATAAGAATGATCACGGGTATTTTTTATCCCGACTCGGGTGAAATTATTTTAAAAGGAAAAAAGTTTGACCCTGAAAATGATGCCAAATACATTGGCTACATGCCCGAAGAGAGAGGCTTGTATAAAAAAATGAAAATTGGCGAACAGGCTTTATACCTTGCCCAGCTTAAAGGTTTAAGTAAAAACGATGCCATGCATAAAATTAAAGAGTGGTTTAAGCGGCTGGAAATGGAAAGCTGGTGGAATAAGAAAGTGGAAGACCTGAGCAAAGGCATGGGACAAAAACTGCAGTTTGTTATTACTGTTTTGCACGAACCAGATTTAATAATATTAGATGAACCTTTTAGCGGACTTGACCCTATTAATGCTAATCTTATAAAAGACGAGATTTACCGGCTGGCGCAAAATGGTACTACTATAATTTTCAGTACACACCGCATGGAGCAGGTAGAAGAAATCTGCAACAATATTGTACTGGTAAATAAAGGGCAAAAAATTTTAGATGGCACTGTAAAGGATGTAAAACAAAATTTTAAAGAAAACCAATTTAGTATTCATTTAGAAAATATACCTGTTGCCATTAACAGTAATGCATTTGCTATTGTTACCGAAAATAATCAGGAATTAATTGTAAAAATTAATGAAGGATATAAGCCCAATGATGTATTAGGCTATTTTATGAATGGCGGAAGCAGCATTGTTTCTTTTAAAGAAATACTGCCCTCATTAAACGATATATTTATTAAACTGGTGGAAGGAACACCCACAGCAAGGCAATTTCAAAAAGTAATTGAATAAAAATTAAACTAATACTTATATAAGATGCACAAAATTATATTAATTATAAAAAGAGAATTTCTTACCCGGGTTAGAAAAAAGACTTTCATTATCGGCACTATTCTTTTTCCACTTTTATACCTTGGGTTAATTTTTGGAACCGGGTACATTGCTGATAAAACGAGAGAAAATTTAAGGATTGCCCTTATAGATAAATCTAAACTAATAACCAACACATTAATTAGTGAAGAAAACAAAACCGATTCCAGCAATATTTTGTCCTTAGTAAGTACCAACGAAAATGTTATAAACGCCATGTACGATTCATTGGGGTTTGACGGCTATATAATAATACCCGATACAATTAGTTGGGAAAGAGGAATGAAAAACCTTTCGTTTAATTCTAATAAAACATACGGAGATGGGGCTACTTTTCCTGTTCAGATGAAAATAAACAGAATTTGGAATAAAATAAAAAATGAAAGACTTGGTATTGATTCTGTAAAAAAAGCCATACTGGCTAACTCTAAAATAAATTTAATCCCCAAAAATAATAAAGATAAATCTGCCAATGCCGAAATAGCAAAAATAATTGGTTATGTATCCGGCTTTTTAATGTATTTTATTTTATTACTTTATGGCAGCCAGGTAATGATGGGAGTAACAGAAGAAAAAACCAGCCGTATTGCAGAAGTAGTAGTGTCATCAGTAAAACCATTTCAATTAATGATTGGAAAAATTATTGGAATTGGCATGGTGGCTTTAACCCAATTCCTGATATGGATTGCCTGTATATTTCTCATTTATAATATTGGAAAAGCTTTCGGAAGCGATGGCACGGCATCTGCAATGGTTGGTCAAATTCAAAATGTTTTTACCAGTGTTAATGTTCCTTTAGTGGTGGGTTGTTTTATTTTTTACCTGTTAGCAGGTTTCTTTTTCTATTCTTCTTTATATGCCGCTATTGGCAGTGCTATTAATGAGGATATGAGGGAAGCACAATCCCTAAGTTTTCCTATAACCATGCTGATAATTTTTTCTATTGCATTAATGACACCGGCAATATCCAACCCCGGAAGTTCTGTTGCAGTATGGGCCAGTATAATTCCCTTTAGTTCTCCTATTGTAATGATGGCCCGTATTCCTTTTGGTGTACCCAATACTGTTCCAATATGGCAACTGGTTTTATCAATGATGTCGCTTATTGCAGGCTTTATGTTTACTACATGGTTTGCCGCAAGAATTTACCGCACCGGCATATTAATGTATGGTAAAAAACCAAGCTGGAAGGAAATGATAAAATGGGCTTTCAGGAAATAAAATATTACTCAAAATATAAATCCTTGTTTGTAAAATACAAACAAGGATTTATTATTATTAAAATAGTATCAGGCTTTAGCTGCCTGTGGTTGTTCTTTTGGCTTGGTGGCTTTTTCAATCGCTTTGTTTAATTCTGTACCAAGATACTTATTGATAATTTTCCAGCTTACTGCAATTACGCCTATAAAAGTTCCAATTAATAATCCCACTATTATATACATTTGTTTTGACTTGCTTCCAGCATCATAAGGTCCCTCAGGTTTATCTAAAACTTCTATAATAGGTGTTTCTTTTTGCAATTTGTATGCTGCTGCTTCCCTGTTATTTACAGCATAATAATATTGCGACTGCACAGTTTGTTTATCCTGCAGCAGGTTTTGCTTTGGTAAACTAAAACGTTTCAACTCCTCGTTAGTAAAAAAAGTTGTTTCATCCTGTTTAACTGCCGTTTCATCCAATTTATTTAAAACCCTAAACAACGAATCGGCTTTTTGCACGGCAAATTCATAATCAATTTGCGCTTTTTTCTTTTTTAAATCTCTATAGAATTCCGAAATTTTTTCAACAAACACATAGCTCACTTCTCTTACAATATGGGTGTTACTGTTACTGTAATATAATTCAAGAATACCGTTTTTATTAATTTTAGCACTAAAAGTACCTCTAAGCATATTGCTGGCCAGGTTAATCAGCGTGGCACTATCCATTTTATTAATTTCAATGGGGCCGTTTTGCATAAAGCCGGTATGCTTATTATTCTCCTCTACCAATAATTCTGCAATTGTTTTGTTTTTTAAAGATGGAATTCTGGCAGAGGCTACAGCCTCCCTGGTACGACGGCTGCCCGCCAGTTCTACAATATTTATAGAGGCTTCGCCACTGAAGGATTTTGGTGCATCGGACAAGCCAAGTATATTACTAATTGCCGAGGCAGAAACATTATTATCGCTTGTGCTGTTTAACGGAAACACGGTGGCTTTTGATGTAAAAATTACCACACTCTGCTTTGCCATATAATAAAAAAGCCCACCAAAAAGTAATGCAATAATAATAATCAGCCAGCTAAATTTTTTAAGTCTTTTAGCTAACTGCTTTATTAATTCAAGATTTGTCATTTCTGTTTTTTTAAATTTCTACCTCAATAAAATCCTTACAGTCCTGCAACTATTTTTGCTACTAAAACACCAGTAACAAGTGTAACAATAGATAATCCTGACTGCCGAACAATATCAACAACCTGGCTACCCTCGGCCTTAAATGGAACATTTACTGTGCTACCCTCTGCAATTTTTGGATAAAAATGCAGAAAGAAAATACTTTTAGTACGTTTACTTTTCCCATTTGCGTATTGTATATAAATACGGCTTTTCCATGGGCGTCTTCCATATCCTCCAGCTTTATCAATGTAATAAGACAGATTAGTATGTTCTTTATCGAAAGTTAATTTTAATGGAGATTGCACGGTTCCTTTTACACTAACAAAAGGATTTATTTCCGGTACAAAAATGATATCCCCTTCCTGTAATACTATATCATATTTAGAGTCTCTGTTTTTCATTGCCTTAAATAAATCTATACTAACGGGCTCTTGTGCTACTTCACTTATACTGGTTTGTACAGAATCTAAAATAATACCACCCAATGAATCAGTTAATGAATTTACCTTGCTGGTAACATTATCCCTGAAGTATTGCGTTTTTTTTCTGTATAAAATTGCACCGCCTAAATCTGCATTTTCTTTTATTCCCCCTGCCCTGTCTATAAATGATGATAAACGTTCGTATTTATTAAGTCGGGGGTAAGGCCCGGGATACTTTATCAGTCCGTTAATCTGCACCAATTGTTGTAATTCAAAAGTGGGATTTTTTCTTACATAAACCTGGTCGTAAGGCTTTAAAATAATTGCAGCAGAAGCACTGTCTACATCTAAATTGGGTGAAACTTTGATAATCTTTAATATTACCCTTGTAGGGGTTTGTTCCCTTTTTGCAGAGTCTAAATCCAACACACTGGCTATTTCAATTCTGCCATATTCAGCGGATTGCTTTAGGCCCCCGGATAAATACAATAAATCCTGCAGGGTCATTCCCCCATATTTATTTATTTTTCCCTCCTTTCTTACTTCACCAAAAATTTCTACATATTGCCTGTCTCCAAACTGATTATTATTAAACAGTAAAATTTGGTCGTTGGCATAAATAGGTACGTTAAAAATGCTGGAGGTATCATTGCTTGTAATATCGGTAAGGTTCACATCTACCCTGCTGGTTTTAATATTCGTACTATCGCCACCACCCCTAAAAATATATGCACGGGGTAAATAGGTATTTCGGGTAATGCCCCCGGCCCTGTTAATAAGGTCAAAAAGTTTGTCTCCATTTCTAATTTCATATTGCCCCGGGTAAGATACTTCTCCTTTTAATTCTGCTTTATTAATAAGTCCCGGATTTACTGCAATTACTTTTACAATATCGCCATCTTCCAATGCAAAATCTTCATGTGCAAAACGTGTGTCATTGGTTGGGTTTACAATTGCAGTAGCATTTACATCCTTAATGGTTTGTTTTTCCAATTCTGTTCTATAAACTTTTACGCCACTTGAAAATGCATCTTTTAACAAGCCGCCGCTATATTTTAAAAGTGCTTTCATTCCCTCATCCTTTTTTAACTGGTAAAACATTGGCCGCTTAAATTTGCCCTCCGCTTTTACTCTTTTTTCAACAGTTTGTAAAATAACAAAATCATTATTTTCAAGGTAGATATGTTTACCAAAATCTCCGGTGGTAAGATATTTATATACATCCAGCGCATCAATTACCTTTCCGTTTCTTTTAATTAAAATTTCTCTCAGGTTGGCCAAATCTGTAGGCCCTCCAGCCAGTGCAATTACATTAAAAGCATTAGTAAAAGATGATACAGTAACCGGCCCCTGCCTGTTTATCTCCCCTGCAACATTTATGGAAACAGTTCTGGGTTGCCCAAGGGATACAGTAATGTTGGTTGAAGCAGGAACATATGATTTAAACCTTTGTACTAATAAAGAACGAACCTGTTCAAAAGTTAATCCCTGTAAATATATTTTTCCTAAACCCGTTGGAAAAATTGAACCGTCTCTTGCAACCGTATAATCAAAAGTGGCTTCGGCACCATTCCAGAGCGATACAATAATTTGGTCGTAAACACCAATAGGATAATCTAAAGGAGGAGTGGATAAATCAGTTACAGAAGCAACAACGCCAAAACTAAATAAATTCATACCATAAGTTTGCTCGGTAATATTGGTGCTTTGAGGGGTGGCTTCTTTAACAAGACTGTCGGTAACAATTCTTTTATTAAGCGGCCCCTTTCTTTCTTTGCCCAGCGATTTTTCACCAGTTGCATTTTTGTCCGACAAAAGCTGATTCAATTCCGCAGGTGATAAGCTGGTGGTAGGTAATGAAGGTAAATCAGGATTGCTGGGATCGGGCGTTGGTGGCTGCGCCTGTGCTTTACTTAGTCCAACAGTGATGAGTAAAGCAAATATTATTAATACATTTTTTATATACTGAGTTACTTTTATAGCGTTTACTAACATTTTTTGGGGGTTAATTTTCAAAAATTTGATGGCAAAGATAATATTTTATTTTAGTGGCTGCTTTAATAAGAATTCAAACTCATTCCAGATCTCTTTAACTATATCAGCAGCGGGTTGTATTGATTTTATTACAGCACTTACCTGTCCAATTTCCAGTTCCCCCTCTTCTAAATTTCCTTCAAACATTCCTTTTTTTGCCCTGCCCCTTCCTAATAATTGTTTTAATTCTTCTTCTGATGCACCTTGCTGTTCTGCCATCTGTACCTGCTTCAAAAAATTATTTTTCAGCAGCCTTACTGGCGTTAATTGTTTTAATGACAGCATAGTATCTCCTTCGCTGGAATGTATAACCGCTTCTTTAAAATTATGGTGAGATGAGGCTTCGTTACTGGCAACAAAGCGGCTGCCTATTTGAACAGCCTCTGCACCCAACACCATAGAAGCTAACATTTGCCTGCCCGTTGCAATACCCCCGGCGGCTATTACCGGTATGTTTACTGATGCACAAACCGCAGGAATTAAAACCATCGTTGTTGTTTCTTCCCTTCCATTATGCCCTCCAGCCTCAAAACCCTCTGCAACCACTGCATCGCAACCAGCTTCCTGTGCTTTAAGTGCAAATTTGCTGCTACTTACCACATGTACCACTTTAATTCCTTTGTCATTTAAAATATTGGTCCAGGTTTTGGGGTTACCCGCCGATGTAAAAACAATGGGAACTTTTTCTTCAATAATAATATCAATATGTTTATCTATATCGGGATACAGCAATGGTACATTAACACCAAAAGGTCGGTCGGTTGAGGCTTTACATTTTTTTATATGTTCTCTTAATACTTCCGGATACATACTGCCGCTGCCAATCAATCCAAGGCCTCCTGCATTACTTACTGCACTGGCAAGCCGCCAGCCACTGGCCCATATCATACCAGCCTGAATGATGGGATAGTCAATATTAAAAAGCTGTGTTACCCTGGTGGTCATTTTTTAAATTTAACCTACTACCCTGTAAAAAACAAAATAGAAAGCACTTTGAAACGCAAAGTAAAAGGTTTTATTTTACAAAACCAAGATTTTTTTAATTTGAAAAGATAAGAATGGCTTTAACTTTTAGTTCCCCCACCAAGATCTATCGCCGTGTTATCACCAATATTTAGGCTGCGGCTTACTCCCTTAACTTCGGCATCGCTGCCAATAAGTGATGTATTTAAAACTATTTCATAAAGATTGGAGTAAGAGCCAATTATAGAATCCTTAATTATAGCATGATTTAGCTTGGAGTATTCTCCAATTGCAACGTTTGGCCCAATTACCGAATTTTTTATATCACATCCTTCGCCAATGCTCACCGGTGGAATAATAATTGTATTTTCAAATGTATGTTCTTCTGCTATGTTGCCACCAAATTTTTTAAGCAATGTGGCATTGGAGTCCAGCAGGGTTTCTTTTTTACCGCAATCAAACCAGTTTTGTACTTTAAATGGCTTAAACTTTACTCCATTCTGAATCATGCATTCCAAAGCATCAGTTAAATTAAACTCATCGTAACTTTTAATATCTGCATCAATAATTTTTTGAATACAGGAAAATAAAAACACGGCTTCTTTAATTTTATATACTCCAACCAATGCCATATTACTTTTAGGAATAGCAGGTTTTTCTACCACTTTATTTATAAACCCATCTTCTTCAATTTCTGCAACACCAAAATTTCTGGGGTCATCTACTTTTTTTACCCCAAGCATGGAGTAAGGGGTATTTATAATTTCTTTTACATCATATTCGGCAATGGTATCGCCAAGCACAATCAATATCTCATCATCTCCAATAATTTCTTTGGTAAGGTTAATAGCATGCCCCGTGCCATGCCTTTCATTTTGTTGTACAAAATGGCTGTTTATCTGCGGATATTTTTCTTTTACATAATCCTGTATCTTCTCCCCCAGGTATCCTATTATAAAAACAAAATCATTTATGCCTGCCTCCTGTAACTGATCAACAATAATGCTAAGGATAGTTTTACCAGCAAGTGGAATTAACGCTTTGGGTTGTGTATATGTGTGTGGCCGCAGTTTTGTGCCTGCGCCTGCTACCGGTATAATGGCCTTCATGCTTTGTATATTTGAAAAGCGTCTTTTTTTTAAAGGATGTGAAAATAGCGATTTTTTGATAAGACAGTGTATTTTTTACACAGGCTCAATTTTAGGTTTCATAAAAACTTGCATTTATCTTTGCCGCAAATAATTATTAAATGCAAAGAGATACAGTAATTTTTGACCTCATAGATAAAGAATTAGAAAGACAACGCCACGGAATTGAACTGATTGCCTCCGAAAATTTTACCAGCCTCCAGGTAATGCAGGCCATGGGCACCTCTTTAACCAATAAATATGCTGAAGGGTACCCCGGACGCCGATATTATGGGGGTTGCGAAATTGTGGACCAGGTGGAACAGTTAGCCATTGACCGTTTAAAACAAATTTTTAATTGCGATTACGCCAATGTACAACCCCATAGCGGGGCACAGGCAAATGCAGCCTTATTGTTAGCCATTTTGCAACCCGGCGATAAAATATTAGGTTTAGATTTAAGCATGGGCGGACATTTAACCCACGGCTCTGCTGTAAATTTTTCAGGTAAATTATACCAGCCGCATTTTTATGGGGTAAAAAAAGATACCGGCTTATTAGATTATGAAATGCTGGAAGATAAAGCCCGTACCGAAAAACCAAAAGTTATTATATGTGGTGCCAGCGCTTACAGTCGTGATATAGATTATGCAAGAATTAGAAAAGTGGCGGATGAAGTTGGTGCTTTTGTATGGTGCGATATGGCCCATCCGGCGGGTTTAATTGCTGCAGGCGTCTTAAGTTCCCCTTTTGAGCATTGCCATTTTGTAACCAGTACCACCCACAAAACATTACGTGGGCCACGTGGCGGTATTATTTTAATGAAAAAAGATTTTGAAAACCCCTTTGGTTTAAAAGATGTAAAAGGCAATTTGAGGATGATGAGTAATTTACTGGATATGGCTGTTTTTCCCGGTACTCAGG
>JAYSTT010000556.1:0-2403 GCA_043719495.1 Ferruginibacter sp.
CTGAATATAAATTACTGGATGATGATAGGGTGCAGGCCCTTGCAGTAGTCTGTGGTATTGCCAATCATGAAAAATATCCTGCTATCTTAAAAGTATTAACAGCGCAAATGCACGCCAGCCCTTACATGGAAAAATATGTAATGGAAGCTTTTTTTATAATGGGCTTTGATAGTGAGGCTTTGGCAAGGACCCGGGTGCGTTTCGCAGAGATGGTTAATGATACTTATTTTACCACTTTATGGGAAGGATGGAAACCTAATTACCAGGAGTATGGCGGAGGTACCGTTAATCATGGATGGAGCGGAGGTGCTTTAACTATTTTATCGCAGTATGTATGTGGTATTTCCCCGGTTGCACCAGGATATAAAAGATTCCAGGTGCTTCCCCAGCCTGCAGGTTTAAAAAATGCTGCTGAAATTGTTCAATCAGTTGCAGGTGAAATAAAGGCATCTTTTTCAAATGATAAAGGCCGGTTTATTTTACAGGTGTCAGTTCCTGTTAATACTTCGGCAATTATGGGCGTTCCGGCAGGCAGGGTTTCTACAATTAAATTAAATGGTAAAACTGTATGGAAGAATGGCAAAGCAAAAGAGGCAGGTATTGTTTTCAATGATAATGATAACAGGTACATAAAAATTTTGAAGGGATATGGAAACTGGAATATTGAAGCATATTAAAAAAGATACAGGCATAAATTTACAGCAACTCGGGAAATTATTCATTCAATATTATTTATAAATAAAAAAATCAAGATCAATAAAAATAGGAATAACTAAAAACAAGAATGCGTTATGCTTCCTGCATTATTTTTAAACAGCAACTATACTTCGCAAGGGATAAATTCGTGACTTTTTAATTTGCTTTATTTTGAAAAATAAGTACTGTTTTCTCAAACAATCTAATGCTATTTTGAATAAACGGAAAGCTGGTATTTAAACCTTAGTAGAAAAATTGATTATTTAACTCATGTTACGCAAATTTATACACATTACCTTCGAATAATGAAAATGACTAAATCATCCTTATTAGATTTATACACCGATTATTTAATAGCAGGGTTTAGTCAAACTACTGCTACAGGTTTTTCATCAGTTTTAAATAATCAGGTTACCCATGATATGGCAACGCAGTTATTGAGCAGTGGTTACATAAATTCGCAAAGATTGTGGAGTATGGTAAAACCTATGTGTGAGGAGATAGAAGATGAAAACGGGGTGCTGATCATAGATGATTCCATAGAGGCCAAACCCTATACAGATTGCAATGATTTAATTTGCTGGCATTTCGATCACACTGTAAATAGAAGTGTGAAGGGTGTAAATTTTGTATCGGCGATATACGACAACTGGAAGATGAGTTTGCCCACAGGGGTGTGTTTTGTAAAAAAAGATATTAGCTACATTGATAAAGCGGGTAAAACAAAACGAAAAAGCAGCATTAGTAAGCAGGAGCATTTCAGGACATTGGTAAAGCATGGTGTTCAACATTTGAGATTTAGGTATGTACTGGCTGATAGTTGGTTTGCCTGTTCAGACAATATGCAATTTGTGGCAGAAGATTGTGGGCGGGATTTTATTATGGCGATGAAAGAAAATAGAAAAGTGGCCCTGAATAAACAAGATAAAGCCAATGGTAAATATATAAGCATCAAAGAAGCTGTGTCAGAGGAGTGTGTTCGGTCAGTTTACGTAGAGCAGTTGGATTTTCCAATACTCATCGCTAAACAAGTTTTCAAAGACGGAAATGGAGTTACCGGCACACTCTATCTGGCCTGCAGTGATTTGAGCTTGTCATATGAGCAGTTAACTACAATTTATCAAAGACGATGGAAAGTAGAAGAATATCACAAATCCATAAAAAGTAACACGGCATTTCCTAAATCACCCACAAGAACACCAATGACACAGCAATCACATTTCATTGCATCAATAATGGCTTATGTGAAATTGGAGCGATTAAAAATCAGGTGTTCAAAAAATCATTTTGCATTAAAGTCGCTTATGTTAGTCAATGCAACCAGGGCGGCATGGATTACTATGCAAAAATTCTCTGAACTTAAAACCGCTTAAAGTTGGGGATAAAAATGCGTAACATCAGTTAATTATCAAAAAGTTTTTTAAAGCAATTTCTATTTCGTCCAGCAATTTTTTAAAACAAGATTGGTCTATTGTTATATAATAATTTTCTAATAGGCTCTACAGAGGTTTCTACATCATTATCAAGTGTGTATATTAATATAAATCTTAGTTTATCGAAAATGATTAGTCCACTCAGTTAAAAGCTGAAATTAATCCATTGCCTTGTTTCGCTTTCAATATTAAAAGTTTCCTCTTTTCGCCGTTGCAGATGTTTTCACTCCTCAAGATGTGTAACGTCAGATGCACAGTAAAAATAGCCAAGAGT
>JAYSTT010000557.1:0-5784 GCA_043719495.1 Ferruginibacter sp.
TTTTAGAGAAGTATCTGCTTTTACTGCGTTAGCATCAACTGCAACAGATACCTTTTTAGAAGGGATAACATTGTACCAATCGCCACCCTGCATTTGTACTTGTTTACTTTGGTCGTTGTTGGCAGTGTAATTTTTTAGTATTTCGTATAAGTCGTAATATTTGTCTGCTGCATATCCCGGTGCCTGGCTGATAATAACCGCATTTCTGGCATTACCTGCAATTTGTTCTTCGGAAAATATTACGTCCATTGGGTCGCTTTTATTTACTTTATACCTCAATTGATTAATATACCAATCGGTACCCAGCAAACTGCTGTTTATTACACGTACATCAGTGCGTATGCCTTCAACTTCCTGTGCATACCATAAGGGGTAAGTATCATTATCTCCGTAAGAAATTAAGATGGCGTTTGGTGCACAGCTTTCTAAATAATCTTTTGCAAGATCTCTTGCCAAAACTTTTCGGCTTCTGTCATGATCATCCCATTCCTGGGTAGCCATTAACATGGGCACAGCTAATGTACAAATGGTGGCAGCGGCATATCCGGCAACAGCACTGTTTTTAATAAGTTTGCCCAGTAAATCTTTTACATACAATACACCTAAACCAATCCATATTGCAAATGCATAAAACGAACCTACATAAGCATAATCCCTTTCTCTGGGTTGATAGCCGGCCTGATTAAGATAAATTACAATTGCAAAACCTGTAAAAATAAAAAGCAGGGTTGATACAATGGCATCTTTTTTATCTTTTTTAAATTGAAATACCACCCCTAAAATCCCTAATATTAATGGTAAAAAATAAAGTTTGTTATGTGCTTTATTGTTTTTGCCAATAGAGTCGGGCAGTTTAGACTGGTCGCTTCCCAGCATTAAATTATCAATGAAACCAATACCGCTTATAAAGTTACCATCTCTTATATTTCCAAATCCCTGGTTATCGTTTTGCTTACCTGCAAAATTCCACATAAAATACCTCATGTACATAGTGCCTAACTGGTACTTCCTGAAATAATTAATGTTATCAGCCATGGTAGGTTCCTGGCCTTCTTCTAAATTAGCAACATTTTTATACATGGTTTGCTGCTGCCTGTCATTGTTAAAATCCCACATCCTTGGAAAAATATGTGCATTGGCAGCTGCTCCATAATCATAGCCGCCCATTTTGCCGCCATCAATATATTTGTCTTTTCCTTTTATCCATAATGTGCTGCCTTCTTTTTGTGGTGGTTGTTCAGTAAAATTGTTACCAAATAGTATTGGCCAGTCGCCATATTGTTCCCTGCCTAAATAACCCACTAAACTTGCAGGGTTATCTACATTGTACATATCCACCGTTGGGTTGGCATTGCTGCGTATTAATGTTGTAAAATAAGTAGAGTATCCAATTAGCATAAACGCAATTGACCACAAACCTAATTTTAAAAAGTTCCAATTTTTTTTGCCGGCAAGTTTTAACCCAAAAAATAACAATACAGCTATCATTAAAAAGAAAAACCCAAAGCCCATAAAAAAGCCAGTGCCTAAATCATTTACAAACCACCTGTCAAAAGCCCCGGCACCATTAATGCTCCATTGAATTACAGCTTTTTGTACAATGCCAGTTACAACGCAGCCAATAAGAAATGCCCAAATGGTGCCCCACTTTGTAGCTTTATAGCGCTTAAAGTAATAAATCATTACAATAGCAGGTATGGTTAGCAGGTTTAATAAATGCACACCAATGGATAAACCCATCAGATAAAATATCAAAATTATCCAGCGATCGGCCCTTGTAAAATGCCCCTTTATTCCCTGTGCTTCTTCTTCATCAACATTTTGTTCCCACTTAAGTATTGCCCAAAATACGATTGCAGTAAAAAAGGATGATAAAGCGTATACTTCACCTTCTACAGCACTGTACCAAAAAGAATCGGAGAAGGTATATGCAAGGGCACCAACAACACCAGCAGCCATTACTGCAAATATTCTTTCAGCATTTAATTCAGCGCCGTTTTTAGTAACTATTTTACGGGCAAAATGGGTTATACTCCAAAATAAAAATAAAATAGTAAATCCACTTGCCAAAGCACTCATAAGGTTAATGCCGGTTGCAGCATGATGGGGGTCAAAAGGTGCCATAAAAAGACGGCCAATTAATACAAATAAGGGAGCTCCCGGAGGATGCGGTATTTGTAATTTGTAGGCACTGGATGCAAATTCACCGCAGTCCCAAAGGCTGCCGGTGGCTTCCATAGTCATAATATATACTGCACATGCAATAATACAAACCAGCCAGCCGGTAATATTGTTGATACGTTTAAAACTCATATAGTATTGGTTATAAGTTGGCAAATATAATATGTTTAACGTTTAGAGTTCAGCCGTTTACCATTATTTATATTTTTTTGGCCTCACCACAACTTCACTTTCAGGTAGAGGGAACTCCAAGTGGGCACTTTTATATTTTTTATAACTTTTATTACTTGTTTTTATCATATCCACTTCTTCCTCTTTGGAGGAGATGGGGGCTGTATATTTGTAGAATGAAAAAAGCCTTCATACAACTTCATATTGCTGTTTTTTTGGCTGGCTTTACAGCAATTTTAGGTAAACTCATTAATCTTAATGAAGGGTTGCTGGTTTGGTACAGGCTTTTAATAACTGTATTTACTTTATTTATTTTAACGGGAAATAAAAGCAATCTTTTAAAAATTGAATTTAAAGATGCTATGAAATTTTTTGGAGTAGGTGCAATTGTTGCTATCCATTGGGTAGCTTTTTATGGCAGTGTTAAATATGCTAATGTGTCCGTGGCATTGGTATGTTTTAGCGCAGCAGGTTTTTTTACTTCTTTTTTGGAGCCACTTATTTTAAAAAGGCAGATTGTTTTTATTGAAGTACTATTAGGATTACTGGCAATTGCAGGTATTTATATCATTTTTGATTTTCATCCGCAATATAAACTGGGTATTGCTTTTGGAATAATATCTGCTTTAGGTATGGCCCTGTATCCAATTTTCAATAAAGATTTTGTAACACGGTTCAGTTCTAAAATGGTTACTTTTTATGTATTATGTGGTGGGTTAATTGCTTTAACATTTCTTGTACCAGTATATTTATTACAATTTCCTGCAACACATTATTTGCCTGCTGCCTCAGATTGGGGATGGTTATTGGTACTGGCCTTGCTTTGCACAGTACTTAGTTTTGAAATGCAGGTAAATGCACTTAAAAAAATATCGGCCTTTACTGCTAATCTTTCTTATAATTTAGAACCGGTTTACGGAATTATTTTAGCCTTTATCTTTTTTAAAGAAAATGAAGAACTTAACAGGCATTTTTATATTGGGGTGGGGTTAATTTTGCTGGCTGTGATATTACAAATGTACAGGCTATATTACAAAAGTAAAAAATACAAACACTCTGCATCATAAAGGTTTAAGTGAAAAAATTAATGTGGCATACCCTGCATTTTCCACCTGCTCAATAATAATATCATGCTTACCATTTAATGCCACAATGGTATTGTGATGAGCATCTTCATCATTAACATATTTTGTGGCATCCCAAAAGTCAATTACTAATTTTCCATCCACATAAACTTTTACCAGGTCATCTGCCGTAATACCCAGCCTGTATATTCCTTTTTTTACATTTATGGTAGCAACTGCAATAGTTGCAAAACTATCAGCCGGCAATTGATTGCCAATGGCTCCCCACCAGGTATAATTTAATTGTTTAGTATTTTCAGTTTTAATTGGCTTGCCTGAAGTAATAAAGTCTTTAAAGATGCTGTAATTTTTATTGGGATCATGTGTGGCATCCCAGCCAAACCAATTCACTTTCCAGTTTATTTCTGGTTTATAATCTCTGTACGAAAACACAAATGGCGATGGTGCAATTTTTTTTCCAAACTGATCGACAAATAATGGTCCGGTATATTCCATGTTTATCTGCACATCTTCTCCGGTTTTTTGTGCTGTTATTTCCGCAGGAAAACTGCCACGGGTTGTAGTAATTCCAGCTACATCATTGCTGCTTTTTATTTTCCAGTTACCTGCCGGGCCAAGCACATCAAAGTAGTAAATATTATTCCTGTCAATCTTTTTTAAAAATAAAATCGGGTAGCGGAAATTATAAGGCCCCCATTCTGTAATGCGGATTTGATTTTTGCCATAGGGGGTTTTTAAAACCGGAATATTTTTTTCTTTCCATGTACTGATAATTAAGGGCACAACTGCAGTAGTGTCGGATGCAAAATCAGCATTTATTTCCAGGTTGGTAACATTGCTATCTCTTTTAATATCCATCTTATTACCACTATAAATATTTTTAAATAGAGTTATACCATCGGTAAGTGAAAAATTGAATGCATTATTTTCATTTTTAAAACTATTCTCCCAAAAATCATAAGCATGGCTTCTGGTATCTCTTTTTTGAGCATATGCCCAGTCAGAAGGTTGTTGTTTTCTGGCCCAAAGTTTTACTCCGTCCTGTGTATTTTGTTCAAAAAAATTATTACTAATATTTATATGCTGCCCATGTTCAATAGCTATTCCAATTCTGTTTTTATAAAACTGATTGCCAGTTATGGATGTTTGCCAGCTATAGCCTCCCCATATCCCGTGATCACATTCTTTAATAATATTGTCTTTAATAATATTCTTACTAAAAGTTACTTCTACCCCGTTAGTAGGAGCATAACTGAAATCGTTTTTATACAGATAATTATCATTACATCCACCTTCGCCACTGTCCATGGTAGTTTGACCCGCCCATAAAAAAAATCCATCACCACCATGTGTTACAGTGTTGTATGCAAAAACATTGTCATTACATTGTTCAAAAACTAAAATGCCGGCACTATCCTGTCCACGGTAATAAAATCCATGACTGTAGCCACGCACATTAAAATCTAATTTATTATGCAGTATTTTATTGCGGCTGCTGCGGTACATACCAATGCCAATGGCAGAGTTAAAAGAAAAATCATTGTCTGTAATTAACCCATCATTAATTCTTACCATCATCAATGCACATTGGCCACCGGTAATTACATTATGCCTGATAACAGGGTTTATGCAATCTTTCAGGTAAATGCCGGCACCATACCTTAACCATTCATCGTTTTCGTTGTGATGATAGCTCATCCAGTCACTAACATCTTCACTTAGCCAGCTGCTTTGTAATTGCTGGCGGTAGTTGTAGCTAAAATCGCAGTGCTCAATGGTTAAATTTTTGCAGCCCACTGCCATCACAGCCACTTTGTAACCTGCAATTATTACATTTTTAATAGTGATATTGTTTCCTTTAATTAAAATTGCCAATCCGTAAAATTCGTTAGGAAATTGCTTTTCGTTACTGCCCCGCAATACTGCTTTATTAAAATCTATGGTAATATTATTGCCCTCTATAATTATTAATGATTTATTTAGTGAATCATAGCCATTTAACCTATAATCAGCCCTTTTTATTTGCATGGAGGTTTTAATAACCATATCTTTTTTTAAGGTTACCGAGGGCAGATTAGCCATGCATTTAAAAGAAAAGCCAAGAATCAGGGACAGTATCAGAAATTTTAACTTAGTAATCATGCTAATAAAGATAGATTATTAACAGTTTTTTAAGTGGGTATTGGAATTTTTAAGGCTAAAATCAAAAAATCTTTAATTATAGGCACTAAAAATCCATTTTAAACCTTACCTTCGCCGTCCAAAAAATTAGTACAATGGCCAGAGTATGTCAGGTTACAGGAAAGAAGCCGATTACCGGAAATAAGGTTTCTCACTCAAATATTAA
>JAYSTT010000558.1:0-2395 GCA_043719495.1 Ferruginibacter sp.
TGATATATTTTGTGCTGCCTGCATTTCTGTTCGCTGGCTGGCGTTTACAACACCCCGCCATTTTATGCCTTCAATAAAACCCTTCGATTCCTTAGTTGGGCTGATGAGTTCTTTAACAAACTCGTTATAGGGCTTATTAGATCGGATGGATTTATATAACCAGTCAGTAATCTCATAGCGGCCACCGGTGATGTAGCCCGTGCCTGTGTAATCGTTTCTTAAGGCATCATTCCAAAAACTTAGCCAATGCGTGGCGTAATCTTCTTGCCGGTTTAAAAGTTGTTTTATCCATAACGCTCTTTTATCTGCCCGGTTGTCTTTAATAAATATTTCAACTTCTTCCTGCTTCGGAAGCATGCCAATTAAATCAAGTGAAACTCTTCTTAAAAATATTCTGTCATCAACCACTTGCGGCCAGGCTGTTTTATTTTTTATAAAATATTGGTTGGTCCACTTATCAATTGGGTTGGTAAGGTTTTCCGGAGCAAGCGGCAGTGTGGGATTTCTTGGCTGCAATTCGGCAACCCTGAAAATACTTTTTTCTACTCCTTCTGTCCAGGGAGCTCCCTTTTGAATCCAAAAATTTATTACCGCAATATCCGCATCAGCTAATTTTTTTCCTTTAGAAGGCATCGCATCTTTATGGTTAGCGGGAAGTGTAATGCGCCGAAACATTTCACTTTCGCCAGGGTTGCCGGGAATAATTACAGGACCGTTTTCGCCACCTTTAAAAATCATATCTTTTCTGTCAAGTCTTAAATCCCCTTTAATCTTTTCGGCACTGTGGCATTTGTAACAATTGTGCGCCAGTATTGCCCTCACAGCTACATTTAATTCGGCCTCCTGTTTTTTTGTTAATCGGGTAGTATCATTTTTAAAAGAAGATAAATTAAAATCACCCGCTTTAGTACCCGTGTAGTCGGCACTCCATGGAAGCGTGGCAGACAAATAATCTTTACCATGGGTGAGGGATGCTCCAAAGTGCCCTGTAACAGATAGCCCGGCGGCACAAAAAAATAAAATGCCGCGGTAGTATTTTATCAGGGATGTTTTTTTTGTTGCCACGATTCTATTTAACAAAAACCATGTTATTATTCCTAATAAAACTGTAGCCATACCAACCCATTGGTGCAGGCCTAAAAGATCTTTTCCATAATCACCTTGTCTGGATAATAACAATCCTAATACAGCAGAAAATATCGAAGCGATAACGCCTGTAATTACCAATAAATTAATGCCCGGCCTAAAAGGTGATGAAAAATTTTTGATGGTTACAAGCTCCAGTATTGCTGCAAATAATAATAACCCTAAAGGAAAATGAACTGCTAATGGATGCAGCCTGCCAAAAAATTGCCAAAGCCAAAAATTATTGGAAGCTGTTGTGGCGGCAGAAGGTGCTTGAACAAATCCACTAAATATAAGTTGCAGCAAACATACCACACCAATCATGCTAATAACAACAACAGCCTTTTTTCTGAGAAATAATTTTTTACTTGCAATTTTCATAGGCCCTGTATAATTTAAAGAGAAAGAAAACTAAATAGAAAAACATTTACTTTAAGCATTGCTGTGTTAAAGCAAAAACAGAAATCGTTTTTTAATGTTTGATAAAAATTTAGAATCAAATTTATAATTCTTTTAGTTATTACCTGAAAAAACCTTTAAACTTTATGCATTATCGAACATCTTAATTATACATTTTCTGTGTTTAGAACGGGTAAAATAATTTGCCAGAATTGTTTTAATTTTTAGAAGCAATCAATATTGAACCCAGTGTAATCTGCAAATTATAAATTGATACTGCGATATTATTATTGCGTGCCGAATAGAAATCAATAGCAGCAATAAAAACAGAAGGTATAAATGACGTTTTGAGTGAAATATCACTTACTAATCCACTGTTATTAATTTGCCTTTTTCATGTGGATGTGGAAATTGGGTAATTAATTCTTTTTTGAATTGATACTTTTTTTATCCGCTGAATTCTTTAATAAATTTATCATTTTATGCCCAGCCGCATCCCCCATCATAAAAAATGTTCCGGCATTTCTGTTGTAATGATGAACCTCATCTGCGGGAGATTGCAAACTGTCTTTCCAGAAAGAACGGGTGTCTGCTAAAGCCACATTACCTGCAAATTCTGGTTTATCGGCAGCAGCAGCCTGGGCCTTAACTATGTGATGCTGAACATCACTCATCCATCTGTCAGGAGTTGGTAGCAGCCCACCCTGGCCGCAATTAGCAATTACAAAAGGCATCTCCGGCGTGTGGAGATCACGGCGAACATCTTTTATAAAATTTACCATATTCATTTCATATTCGTTGTACAGGGTTGGGCTGCCTGCATCATTCCATCCCTGGTTCCACACAAAGCCGACAATATCATACCCCTGCC
>JAYSTT010000559.1:0-5772 GCA_043719495.1 Ferruginibacter sp.
TGGTAAAGGGTGTGTTCTCTCTTAAAATATAGGGATTAGATTTTAGCATCAAACCGGTTGATGCACTTCCAGTAAAGGTTACAACATCCTGCGATGTTACCTGATCTAATAAATTTCCAGCGCTGCCACAAATTAATTGTAAGCTTCCTTCAGGTAAAATTTTACTGGCTATAATTTCTTTAACCACAGCTTCGGTTAAGTAACTGGTAACAGTTGCAGGTTTTACAATACAGGGCATTCCTGCTAATAGATTAACAGCAATTTTTTCCAGCATACCCCATACCGGAAAATTAAAGGCGTTGATATGAATGGCCACTCCTTCTTTTGGGGTAAGAATATGCGTACCCATAAAAGTATTGTTCTGGCTAAGATTGTGGCTTTCGCCATCTATACAAAAAATTTCATCAGGAAATTTTCTTCGCAACGATGCATTGGCAAAAAGATTGCCGATACCGCCTTCAATATCCACCCAACTATCGGCTTTCGTGGCGCCGGTTTTATAACTGATAGCATAAAATTTATCCAGGTGGTTTCTTAAATGCAGGGCCAGTGCCTTAAGCATATTACCTCTTGCATGAAAAGTCATTTTACGTAAAGCAGGGTTGCCAACCGTTCTGGCATAATGGGTAATAGATTTAAAATCCAATCCTTTTGTACTGGCAGTACCAATTACGGCTGCAGTAACAGCATTATACAAATATTGTCCCTCTCCATCCCCCGTAATCCAGCTGCCCCCAATATAGTTTTCTAATTTAATCATATAACCAAATCTTTTTGTTTTGTAAAGCTACAACCCAAATTGCTTTGCATGATGCAATACATGCTTATAATGAAACAAAATCCATTCTCCAAAATTTAATTCCCCAAATACCGGGTGAAGCGTTGTTTTATTTTCGTTTTCTTTAAAATAATCAAGAAAGGCATAAATACTTTTTTGTAACCCATCAATTGCTTCATCCATATTTTTATACTCCAATGGCAAAGGCTTTTCACCTATTACACTTTCCGGAGCCTTGGTATTTTCCCTGAATTGTTTATCACTCAATAAAAATTCTTTATACTTTGGTAAATTTTCTTTTGCAGTAACTAAAGGAATATGAAGTTTACCCGAGGAGAAATTAAAAATGACAGACACGTGCTCCACCATTTGCTGACTATTCATCTTTCCCCATTTACCAACCGAAGTAGCAGGCAGGTTTTTTACTGATTCTATAAATCCGTATTTAATAAACCGGAGTTTTGTTTCATCCATATTTTTTTATTTAGCAGCACAATGTAAATAAAAAAAGCATCCCGCCAAATGACGGGATGCTTTTAAAATTATTTTTTGGAAACTATAACCTTGAATTTATTTCCATACTTAAAGAATTAAAAATATCATCTACCGTTCCTTCGCCTTGTACCATAACTACTTTATCAAATTTTTTATAATAGTCGGCAACAATTGCGGTTTTGTTTCTGTATTCGGCAATTCTTGCCCTGATAACATTTTCATTGGTATCATCGCTGCGGCCGCTGGTTTCTCCCCGTTTCATTAACCGCTTTACCAATTCTTCTTTGCTTACATTTAATGCGATCATTACTGCAATAGATGTTTTTTTATGTTCCAATAACTTATCTAATGCCTCGGCCTGCGCAGATGTACGGGGAAACCCATCAAACAAAAAACCTTTTGCATTTGGGTTAGCATCCAGCGCCGAGCTTATCATACCAATAACCACTTCATCAGGCACCAGCTGACCTTTATCCATTATTTTTTTTGCCTCAATGCCTAATGCGGTTTGGCCGGCAATTTCACTACGCAACAAATCGCCTGTGCTAAGATGCTTTAAGCCGTACTTTGCAATTAATTTTTCACTTTGTGTTCCCTTGCCGCTACCAGGAGGGCCAAATAAAATTAAATTAAACATATTTACAAGCTATAGAAATGGTGTAAGCAAATATAATATACGAACTTTAAATATCCTTTAACAATTGTAAGAAACTATTGAAAAACCTTAAGTTTACCAGTTTTGTATATTCAAAACCTTTTATAAAGAGGTTTGTTATTACTTATGAGAATTATATTTTATTTGCAATTACTGATAATTATTTTATTAACTGGTTGCAGTAATTCGCCCAATCATCAAAATAATACAAGCAATATGGATACTTCTAAAAAAATGAACCCTGTATTTTCAACAACAGATACCCAAAAAGTGACAATTGGCAATGAAGAGTGGAAAAATATTTTACCCAAAGAGGTATATGAAGTAGCGAGGGAAAAAGGCACAGAAAGGGCTTTTACAGGAAAATACTACGAACATAAAGAAGCAGGTGCCTATTATTGTGCTGCCTGTGGCAATCCCTTGTTTAACAGCAATGGTAAATTTGAAAGCAGTTGCGGCTGGCCCAGTTTTTTTGAACCCATTACTAAAGGCAGTATCATTTATGCCCCCGACAATACTTATGGCATGAAAAGAACAGAGGTAATGTGCGGCAGATGCAAAAGTCATTTAGGCCATGTATTTGAAGATGGCCCCCCACCTACCCGATTAAGGTATTGCATTAATTCTGTAATTCTTGATTTTGAAAAAGCAAAAGATGCAACAGAAAAATTCAATCAGAAAAAAGAGTAACAAATAAAATTTTATCCACCCGGTTATAATTATTTGACCCGCCAAAATTTTGGCGGGATTTTACATAGATCATTTTTCTGTTGCCGGATAAAATTATCTTCCTTATCTTACTTTTTCCTAAACTTTTTAATTATGAAAAAAATCCTGGTCATTGTTATTGTGTTTGCTCTCTTTTCCTGCAACAACAATACTGCTCCCGTAAAAAAAGAGGTAAAGCAGTACAGTATTCAGCAGTTGTACAAAACAAAAAATATTAATGGCGGCGTTTTTAATAAAGACGAAACTAAAATATTAGTAAACAATAACGAGACAGGTATATTTAATGTTTATGAAATTAATCTGGCCGATACCAGCATGAAACCCCTGACTCAATCTGCTAAAGAATCTTTTTTTAGCAATGACTATGTGCCGGGAACCGATAAATTTATATACAGCGCAGACCATGGGGGAAATGAAAATGATCATTTGTACCTGCAAAGCCCGGGACAGCCTGTAAAAGATTTAACCCCCGGAGCAAAAGAAAAAGCTTCTTTTGCAGGATGGGATAAAAACCGTGCAAATCTTTACTATACCAGTAACAAAAGGGATGCTAAATTTTTTGATCTGTATAAAATGGATACCTCCAGTTGGATGCCCGCTTTAATTTATAAAAACGAAAGTGGCCTTGATGTAAATAATATTTCTTACAATGAAAAATACCTCCTGCTTACCAAAAGTGTTACTACAGATAAAAACGAAATGTATCTGATGGATAACGCTAAAAAAGAAATGAAAAAAATTTCATCAGATAGCGGGGATGCCGTTTATTCACCTATGGCATTTGACTTAAATGATTCCTCGTTTTATTATACCACTAATGAAGGGAAAGAGTTTACTTACCTGGTAAAATATAATATTGCATCGGGTAATAAGGATAAACTTTTTGAAACCAACTGGGATGTTGCTTATATGAACCTGAGCCAAAATGGCAAGTACCGTGTTATTGGCTTAAATGAAGATGGCAGAAACAAAGTATTATTATTTGATCATAAAACCGGGGAGCAACTAAAGTTTCCAGAAATAACCGGCGGGGATGTGCAGGGAGTAAATATTTCGCCCACTGAAAAAAATATGATTTTATCTGTAGCCAGCGATAAAAGCCCGGTAAATTTATGGAGTTTTAATTTTGAGACAAAGCAATTAAAACAATTAACTAAAACATTAAGTGATGAAATAAATCCAGATGATCTGGTGAGTGCTGAGGTAGTTAGGTTTAAATCTTTTGATGGTGTAGAAGTACCTGCAATTTTTTACAAGCCCCTTACAACTTCCAAAGATGCAAAAATACCCGCTTTGGTTTGGGTGCACGGCGGACCGGGAGGACAATCAAGAGCAGGGTATTCTCAGTCTATCCAATATTTTGTAAACCATGGTTATGCTATATTGGCTGTTAATAACAGGGGCAGCAGTGGTTATGGAAAAACATTTTATAAAATGGATAACCAAAACCATGGTGATAAAGATTTAATGGATTGTGTTTATGGAAAAAAGTGGTTGGCAAAGCAGGATTACATTGATGAAACCAAGATAGGAATTTATGGTGGTAGCTACGGAGGTTTTATGAGTCTTGCAGGTATCATCTTTCATCCGCAGGAATTTAAAGTAGGGGTTGATTTGTTTGGTGTAGCCAACTGGCCCCGTACATTAAAAAATATTCCCCCCTATTGGGAAAGTTTTAAAAAATCATTGTACGACGAAATGGGTGACCCTTTTGGTGCAGATTCGACAAGATTAAAAAATATTTCCCCTTTATTTAATACCGATAAAATAAAAACGCCTTTGCTGGTGCTGCAAGGCTCCAACGACCCAAGGGTATTACAGCAGGAAAGTGATGAGATAGTAGCCGGGGCAAAAAAGAACGGCACGCCTGTGGAATATGTATTGTTTCCCGATGAGGGGCATGGTTTTGTAAAAAAAGAAAATCAAATGAAAGCGGCCGAAGTAACACTGAAGTTTTTAGATAAATATTTAAAAACAGATCAACCAAAAACCAAAATGAATTAATACAAAATTAAAAACGCCTTCTTTACGGAAGGCGTTTTTTAATTAGCTAACTATTTTTATTACATTCTTTTCAACAAAATTTTTCGCTGGCTAAAATTAAAGGCTGCGTCAATAAACTCCAGCATTTTGCCAAAATCTTCTTTTTTAATTTTTGTTTGTTTGTATATTTTTTTTATGCTTAGTTTTAAAACCGTTCCTTCAATAGTTGCTTTGGTAATAAAGGCACCTATTACATTATCAACACTTTCGTTTAACCCCGCAAGCCCCTTTACAGTAAAGCCGGCAGGAATAGTATAATTGATATCCCATGCAAGTGTGTGCGGATATCTAACATCAATATCATATTGGCGTTGCCTGTCTTCTGGCTTTACCTGTATTTGACCTCCCATTAATAAGGGCACATTTACCAAATAATTTTTTCCTGCTTTTCTGGTAAGATCGCCCAGTACAAATTTTTCGGTGTATTTTAATTCCTGTTTGTTAAAAGTCCTTCCATCAGTTATTAAACTAAAATTATCGTAACTAACCACATTACTGTATTCATTTTGCAATTGCCCCTTCATAAATTGCGGCTTTCGTTTTTTAAATTCTTCCTTCTTTGCAAAAATTAACCTGTCATATTCTTCCCTTTTTTTCTCTGGTAATTCATCCAAATCATTTTCGCCAAAATAAGCCAGGTAATCTACATCATAAACATTGGTATAATTAAGTGCCGGCCCCTCGTTATCATGTTTACTAATTCCTTTATAGACGTTGGTAGAAGTAATATTTGTTTTTTCAAGGTTGGCATCCATTGATGCCTCAATGGTTGTGTTGCTATAATTTTCTTCTGGCTTAGTATCGGGAAGGGTAACAGTTGTGGCGGTTGGGTTTTTTCCTAAAGCAATAATATATGCCTGGTTGCCGAGGTAATCATCTTTTACATCAAATGGATTGGAGTTGGCAGAAAAATTAAATACATATTTATTTTTGGCCCTTACCAGCCATTCCAATTCGGTACCAAATATTACATTGCCCATTTCGGTGGTGCTATTATCTGTAGTTACTATTAACTCAGCGGCAATATTTTTTCGCTTTAATTTTTCCAGCATTACATAAGCAAAAAACTGGC
>JAYSTT010000560.1:0-5771 GCA_043719495.1 Ferruginibacter sp.
TATGGAAAAAGCAATCGGATGGAAGCTGGAAATTTGTACTTGATAGCGGCAACTCAGGGGTTGGGGAAGAAGAATAGAGGGGAGTTGGGCAGAGGTAATAGGCCAATAATAAAAATTAACTTTGTACATATTTTGTAAAGAAACCATAATATTCAAACCTTCAAATAGCAAATCATAAATAGTAAACTATATTTGTTTCTTGTTTAACAACCCTTACAAAAAGAATGAAGAAAAAGATTGCACTGGTTACCGGCGGCTATTCAGGCGAAGCAGTTATCTCTTATAAAAGTGCTATTTGCATAGAAAAAAATATAGATAGCAATAAATGGGATTGTTATAAAATTGATATTAACCCGGAAGGATGGTTTTATATGACCTCTGCTGACCCCAAAATACCTGTTGATAAGAACGACTTTTCCATAACATTAAACGGAACAAAAATTACATTTGATGCAGTACTGGTTGGCCTGCATGGAACACCCGGAGAAGATGGAAAACTACAAGGTTATTTTGATTGCCTTAAAATTCCTTATACTTCCTGCGATGCTGCTACATCTGCCTTAACATTTAATAAAAGATACACTGTTGCTGTAGCAGCTTTTGCCGGTATACATGTTGCAAAATCCTTGCATCTTTTTAAAAATAGTCCAGTAAAAACTGAAAATATTTTAAACAGTTTAAAATTACCCTTATTTGTAAAGCCAAATAATGGCGGCAGTAGTTTGGGCATTAGCAAAGTAAATCAAACAGCAGATCTGCAACAGGCTTTAGATAAAGCTTTTGATGAAGATAACCAGGTGCTGGTAGAAGAATTTGTAAGTGGCAGGGAATTTACAATTGGGGTATTTAAAAGCAAAGGCCAAATCATTGCATTGCCCATAACAGAAATAATTTCTAAAAATGAATTTTTTGATTTTGAAGCAAAGTATGAAGGTGCAAGCGAAGAAGTTACACCTGCAAAAGTTGATGAAGCTGTTGCTGAAAAAGTAAGAGCTGCTGCCAAAAAAGCCTATTCAGTTTTTAACTGCAATGGTATAGTACGTATTGATTTTATTTACAACGAAGCAGATGGAAATCCTTATATGCTGGAAATAAATACAGTACCCGGCCAAAGTGAAGCCAGCCTTGTGCCGCAGCAGGTAGTTGCAATGGGCATGACGTTAAAAGAATTTTATTCTGCACTAATTGAAGAATGTTTTAATTAATTATAAATTTGATGTATAGCATTTTTATTTTCAAGCAATATTATATTTTAAACTATAATTTCAAATCTAAAATCTAAAATATCTATAGTGTTTAAATTTATAACAGGCCGTTCTTTTTGGGTAAATCTTTTAGCAGCTGCCGTGCTTGCCTTTTTATTGATTTTTTTAGTATTAAAAACGCTGGGCTGGGTTACAAAACATGGCGAATACCTTACTGTGCCTGTGGTACTGGGAAAAAAGACTGACGATGCCGTTAGGCTTTTAGAGAAAGCAGGCTTTGAGGTGCAAATACAGGATTCTGTTTATACAGATACTGCTGTACGTGGAGTTGTGCTAAAGCAATTACCCGATGCAAATGCTACTGTAAAAATAAACCGTATTGTTTTTATTACTGTTAACCGTGTTATACCTCCAATGATTGACATGCCAAAATTAGAAGGGCAAAGTTTAGGATTTGCGTTGGATATTCTGCAAAGAAATCATTTAAAGCTGGAGGATACTATTTTTCAACCCAATTTTCAAATTGGTTCAGTTTTAGAACAGCAATATAATGGTACCCGTATTCCCGAAAGGTCAAAAGTGCAATGGGGAAGTAAAATCACTTTGATAGTTGGCAGCGGTTTAGGTAATGTGCAAATGACCGTACCTTCTTTATTGGGTATGACTGTTAACGAAGCGAAAGCCTATCTTGAAGAGCATGGTATTAGCCTTGCAGCAATTTTACCAGATCCAGGAGTAAAGGATACAGCCAATGCATTTGTGTACAGGCAAAACCCTGAAAGATTTGACGAGGAAAAAAGGCCACGTTATATTCAACCGGGACAGCTTATGGATATTTGGGTTTCCCGGGTAATGAAAGCGCCTAAAGATTCTGTTGATAATAAGTAAAAATAATAAAGTATGACAACTATAACTGTTGACGAAGTTAAATTACGCATGGGCTCCGGCGAAAAATTAAATTTACTTGATGTGAGAGAGACTCATGAAAATTCTGAATTTAATATTGGGGGCATTCTACTGCCATTGGGCAAAGTGCAAACCATGCAAATAGAAGATATAGAAGATCTTAAAAATGAAGAGGTAATTGTTTACTGCCGCAGTGGTAACCGTAGTGGTCAGGCCGCAATGATGCTGGAAACATTTGGTTTTACAGATGTAAAGAACCTTACCGGCGGAATGCTGGCCTGGAAAGAAAGGTTTGGTGGATAAAAATAGTTGGCAGCAATTGCAGACGCATTCAAATATTTGTAAGACATAATTGAAATACTATAAACGATGCTGCTTAAATTTTTAATTACGTTCCTATTATTTCTTGGTTTCAGCACACAAATTTTTAGTCAGATAACTTTAGTTGGAAATTGGAAGAGAGTAATTCCCGTAATAAAATATAAAGGTTCGGTAATTAAGCAAGGCCATTGGGGTGACCTTGAAATTCGTCAGGATTCTACTTTTCGCATTCAGGGTGATACAACAAATCAAAATTCAACAACGCCAGGTTGGCATACAGGGGATGAATTTAATGGTACATGGGAACAACTGAACGGGAATCTTCTATTTTTATGGTTAGAACCAAAGGAAAATAAAATGTTTCTGTCTTACAAAATAATTAAACTAAGCAAAGAAAAACTTGTATTGAGGTCTAACTTTAACAAAAATAATAAACATGACATTACATATTTACGTCTCTAATAAACTGCTGTCAACGATGGTTTGGCAAAATTGGGGATAGACATTGTTAGCTTCAGCATTTTTAAAATTAATGAACTTTAATTTTCCGTTATATTTTTATATTCACTGCAACCATACAGTTAAACGGGGCCATGGGGAAGTAATAATTTTCTGTAGTTAAATTTCCTCCATAAATATAACTAAAGCTATAACCATTAGGTTCATACTTTTTGCTGAACACATTATTCAGTTGAAGAATAATGCTGGCGGCTTTTAATAATTTACCCTCCAGCAAATAACTCAACCTTACATCCTGTGTATAGAACGGATTTAGACTCTTCGATTTTTGCGCTGCATTATCAAGGTATTGCCTGCTTACATATTTGCTCATCAAATTTATTTCTGCATTTTTTACCGGTATAATATTTATGCTTCCGTTTGCAACAGTTTTTGGGGAAAATGCAATATCAGTAGAAGAATAAAAATTAGTTTTTTGCCCTACCCAATTCCAGTTGACAGCATATTCGTCTAAATATTCCGTAAATTTTTTTATTTTGTTTTTGCTGAAAGTAATGTTGGCGGATGCGTTCAGCCATTTATTAAAAATATATTTTCCCTGTAATTCAATACCTGTTCTATAGCTGTTGGGTACATTGGTTCTTGTATAAGCACCTACATCATTTATTTTACCTGATAAAATTAACTGGTCTTTATACTGCATGTAATAAAGATTAGCACCAAAAGAGTAGTTACTTTTTTTTCTTTCAAAGCCTGCTTCAAAATCGTTAAGCAATTCCTTTTTGGGTTGTTGTGTATTTCCTGCTTCAAAATCATCACGGTTAGGTTCCTTTTGTGCCAATGCATATGAAGCATAAGCCTGCCAGTTATTTTTATTGTAAGTAACTCCCAGTTTTGGGTTTAAAAAACTGTACTTGTTCTTGATGACCAAAGCTGGGTTATTTCTAAATCCATCGATATCATAATTAATATTGCGGAATTGCACATCTGCAAAACTTTGGAAATTGGTGGTCCATTGCTGCGCCCATTTGCTGTATAACGAAAGATCTTTTTTATGTGCTGTTAAATTATACCACCTGTAGTTTGCAGGAGCAGCAGCCTGAACCTGCGCCCAGATAATTTCACCAAAATGTTTTCCATCATACGCATTCCATCCACCACCAACAGTAAAGTTGGTTTTGTTTTTTTGATGTTGTAAAGAAAAAATTGTTCCGTAAAAATCATTATCTAACCATAGCCTTCTCACAATGTCAGTTTTGGTTATGGTGTTACCACCATCAATATAATCAGGTAATCCATAATCACTCAAAGCATTGCCAGCTTTATATTGTTCGTAATAGCCTTTTCCTTTAGTAAGAAATACAGTTATATTTCCTTTCAAGTAGTTGCTAAGCTTTTGATTATAAAAAAGTTGGTAATGGGTTTGAATGTAGTTATCGGTTTCATTGTTGTAAGGTTCGCCATTTTTTTCGTTACCACTGGGGTTGTATGTACGGTCACTGTCTAATAAATATTCTGGTACACCATTCCACGCCTGGTAGGTTTTTTCTTTACCGCTAAAGATATTTAACCGTAAAGAATTTTTATCACTGATATAGGCAGTGCTTAAATAAAACGATTGCAAATTACTTTTTGCCCTTTCAATATAACCATCACTGGTAATATTGCTTAACCTTCCATCAATAGTAAAATGATTACCTAAAATACCGCTGCCAAACTGAAGGGTGTTTTTTAAAGTATTAAATGAACCAAAGCTGTTGTTCAATTCAACATAAGATTTTTTGTTGATTTCGTTTGTAGCTAAATTAATGCTGGCACCAAATGCTCCGGCACCGTTTGATGATGTGCCTACACCTCTTTGTATTTGAATACTGTTAACCGAAGACGAGAAATCGGGAAGATCAACAAAAAAAGTACCCTGGCTTTCTGCATCATTATAAGGAATGCCATTTAAGGTTACATTTATCCTGCTGGCATCTGTACCCCTTATACGGATACCAGTATACCCAACGCCAGTGCCGGCATCGGAGTTTACCACCACAGAAGGAGTTTGGTTGAGTAAGAAAGGCAGATCCTGCCCCAGGTTAATTTTTTCAATTTCTTTTTTGGTAAGATTTGTTTTTGCAAACGGCGCTTTTTCTCCGGCCCTTACAGCCGTTACTTCTACAGGTTGTAAGTACGAAGTGTCATTAAATTTTTTCTGTAACTGAGCAAACGATACTACACTGCCCAAGCATAGTGATACACTGATAAACAATTTCATTTCAATAAGATTTATGCTGAAATCCGAAGCAAAGAGATTATTGCTATATCACCGGAATGGTGGTTATTTCTTCCTACGCAGGCATTATCCTGATCAGGTTATCGGGTATTATCTCAGCTCCATTTAAGGAACACCCCGGAAATTCAGTCGGTTAATAAGAACTTTGAAACATAAAGGTAAGTGCTTTTAATATTTTTTTTACATTTTGTGTAACAATTTGTTTGCGTACTTCGTATAAATAAAAAGTATAGCCATGAAAAAATTATTTTTATCCCTTATCACCTTAGTTACTGTAGCTGCATTTGCACAGGAAAATTCTGTAATTGCAGATGCGAATGCACAAAAAAGAACCCTTAGCGGAAGCTTTACCGGAATCAGTGTTTCTGATGGGGTAGACCTTTATCTTACACAAGGCAACGAAGAATCTGTTGCAGTTAGTGCCTCTGATGAGAAGTATATGGAGCGTTTTAAAACCGAAGTGGAAAATGGTATTTTAAAAATTTATTTTGATAATAAAGGAGTTAACTGGGCAGCAAACGACAGACGCAAATTAAAAGCCTACGTATCTTTCAAAAGTCTGGAAAAATTACATGCTTCGGGTGGTGCGGATGTAAGAA
>JAYSTT010000057.1:0-10534 GCA_043719495.1 Ferruginibacter sp.
AAAACTGTTGCAGTCTACAATGGCTTTCATATGGCTTTATTATTATTTAAAAACCCCAGCAAATTTTTATCCATAATATGTATAGCGCAGGTTACTACACCCCAGCATTGATACGAAGAAAATTCGCTGATTTCAATAGGTTTAAATTTTTCATTTTCGGGCAATAGTATCAATTTATTCAGCGATTGAAAATACCGCCGTACCACCATATCACCATCTACTACCGCTACAATTATTTTGCCATTGGCAGCCTTTAGAGAACGGTCCACTATTAATACATCGCCACGCTGTATACCAGCACCAGTCATTGCCTCGCCATTCATCCTAAAGAAAAAAGTGGCAGGCTTATTCATAATCAGTTGCTCATTCAGGTCAATGCCCCGTTCCATATAATCATCAGCCGCAGCACCAAACCCGGTGGCGTTTGCTGTAGGCACGTCCTGCTGGGTGAATTTTTTAGAACCTTTATACCCACTACCAAAAAAATAATCTTCTTCCATAAAAATTGATTTTTAATTACCAAATTATTTAGTAAATTTATGCTAAAATAATTAGCTAACAAATTTAGTAATCAAAAATATTTTACAAAATGAAAGATTTAACCAACACTATACCCGGCTACCGGGTGTACGAGTACCTGCTTGTATTAAATCCACACGAAGAATTGCGGAATAAAATTATGGCAGTGAAAAAAGAATTTTACGAAAAATACCAGGCCGAAACTGCCCGTTGGGGCAAGCCGCACATAACACTGATAACTTTTATACAATACGAAATGATGGAAGACAGGATTGTAAACCATTTAAAAACCATTGCTATGGGATTTCATCCGGTAAAGATTGAGTTGAAAGATTACGACAGTTTTCCCAGCCATACTATATACATTAATATCACCAGCAAAGTGGCGGTACAAAGTTTGGTAAAACAAATACGTACCGAAACACAGCGCCTGATGAAACTGAACGATGACAACAAACCGCATTTTATTTTAGAACCACACCTGACCATTGCAAGAAAATTATTACCCTGGCAATACGAAAAAAGCTGGCTGGAATATAGCCACCGGCATTTTACCGGCAGGTTTATTGCCGATGCCATGCTGTTATTAAAACGCCCCGTTGGGGAATTAAAATATGAAATAGCAAAGCGGTTTGAGTTTGAGAATTTGCCTGTAAATACAAAACAAGGAGATCTTTTTGGCACCTGAAGAGCCCCTGTCCCCTAAAGGGGAACTTAATCAGCTACATCATTAGTAAATTGAAAAATCGATAAAATTAAAATTGTATAAATAAAAATCTGCGCCATCTGCGAAATCAGCGGGCCAAAAAAATCCGTGTTAATCCGTGGCAAATAAAAAAGTAACAATCATTATAATCTAAAAAAAATATTATGGAAGATAAATCTAAGTTCCCCTTTAGGGGACAGGGGCCACAGGGGCTACAACAAGACCATCATAAAGTATCCGCCAAACCGCAGGAAGAATCCGTGCAATACCTTGCCGGCCGTGGCGCACAATTCAATACTAAAAATCGTTTTTTAAAAGACGAAAAAACACAGGAACATATCGAAGGCATTGATGATTGGGAAGCTACCAATTTGCCTACACAATACATCGAACAACAAAGCAAAACCATTGTAAACAAAGTAGAAAGTAAAGATGTAGGTATGGGTTACAGTATGAATCCATATGCCGGTTGTGAGCATGGCTGCATTTACTGCTATGCCCGTAATGTGCATGAGTACTGGGGTTACAGCGCCGGGCTTGATTTTGAACAGAAAATTATCATCAAAAAAAATGCACCGCAACTGCTGCGTAAATTTTTAATGCACCCCAAGTGGGATGCTACACCCATCATGCTCAGTGGTAATACCGATTGCTACCAGCCAGCCGAACAAAAGTACCGCTTAACAAGAGGGCTACTCGAAGTTTGTAACGAGTTCAATCAACCGGTGGGTATTCTTACTAAAAATGCATGGATATTAAAAGACAAGGATATACTGCAGGAGATGGGGAAGAAAGGCATTGTATCAGCCATGGTTTCTATTACATCCTTTAATGAAGACCTGCGGCGAATGATGGAACCAAGGACAGTTACTGCCAAACAAAAATTAAAAGTAATTAACGAACTCAGTAGCGCCGGCGTACGCATGGGCATTATGATGGGGCCAATGATACCCGGCTTGAACGAACACGAAATGCAACGCATTATGAAAGCCGCTGCAGATAATGGTGCCACATTCACCGCTTACACTTTCATTCGTTTAAATGGCGCTATTAAATTTTTATTTCACGATTGGTTGTATAAAAACTTTCCTAACCATGCCGATAAGGTATGGCATTTGATAGAGCAAAGCCACGATGGTAAAGTGAACGATACCCGCTGGGGTGTGCGCATGCGTGGCGAAGGAAGTATTGCCGATATGGTAGCACAGCAGTATAAAAAATATGGTAAGCTGTATAACATGAATGCAGAAGAGTGGAGTTTGAATACAAAGTTGTTTCAAAGGCCGGGGCAGCAGGGGAAGTTGTTTTGAGGATGAGTTAAGTTTCAAGGCATAAAATTTAATTATTATCTTCTTTTAATTTATATTGCTTAGATGGGAAGAGGAATAAGAGGAATTACTAAGCATTTATATGAAAGTCATGGAAGAGAATTCCAAAAGCGCTGTTACAGTTGGCTTAAATTTTTATATCCGGAGTTACATGATGCAAAGGATTTAGGCGAAATCGACAAAGAAGGAATTGACTTATACATTTTTAAATCAGACAGGATAAATTACGAGAAAGTTTTTCAATGTAAAGGTTTTGAGAAAGCATTTAGTGATAGTCAGCTAAAACAATGCACAAAATCAATTCAAACCTTTTCGAAAGCTGCGGTCTGGGCTGAAGAATATTATCTGATTGTAAATGTTCAACTTAATAAAGAATACGCAGGAAAGCTATTAATCGAACTAAATAAATTAATTGAAAATAAAAAAGTAGGCAAAGCTTATCTTTTAAATTCTAATAGCTTTGTTTCTTATTACGACACAGAACTTCGAAAACTTATTCTCAATAAAATTTCAGAGTCTAACAAAAAATTCTATGATGATTACACTTCTGTAATGGGGCAGAAGTTTTATTACGAAAATGCTCCTTTTGTTGAAAATGAAAAGCCTTGCAAGTCTCCTATAGAGTTTATTTTAACCAGTATTAATAGTCCAACGCATAAAAAAACTACTTCAGATAAAAATAAAGGCAAAGGGAAATACATCTTTTTGGTAAGTGAATTTGGCTTTGGTAAAACAACCACATTGCTTGAATTGTACCATAGATGTATAAATGATAAACTCATTCCAATATATATACCCGCAACAATATTGAGTAATAATGCTTTTTCAGGAACATCAAGTATTACAAGAGAAATATTCAAAATCCTGTTTGATGATATTGATTCAGAAGAATCGGATAAGATTGTTAGATTTTCTAGTGAATCAATGACTTCTTTGTTACAAAACGAAAGTAGTATTGTTTTGATGTTTGATGGCCTTGACGAACATTTGCAATTTTATAAACTCGAAGGCCTAAGGACTTTATTTAACTCTACATCTGAATTTAAAGCCACTTGTATTTTTAGTTTTAGAAAGTCTTATTGGGAAGAGCGATTTGAAGATTTTAAACTTGCCCTTGCAAAAAATAAAATAGATAAAGAGTATATTTTTTTAGTTGAGTGGGGGGACAATGAAATCTCTGATTACATTGAATTATTCATTGGTAAAAATATGGGGAGGCTTAAAAAAAGTGAGTTATCTCGTCTACATCATCTAAAGCAATTGGTAAATGATAATCTTTATGGGCAATATTACGGAGATATTCCAAAACGACCTTTGTTTTTAGAAATGATTTTAAGGGATGTTATATCTGGAGATATACAACAAAGAAATATTAGCGAACTCTATTTAAATTATTTTCTTGAAAAGTTTGATAGAGATATTTTGGGTCAATTCGATAATTTCACTCCCCAAAGGGGGATGCCTGATTTTAGTATAGATTTTTTAAAAACAGTACTTATTGAAATTCATGAAAGTGCTTCCAGAAGTTGTATAAAAAATGATGGAATAAATTATGGCGAAGAAGCAGTTATTGAAAATCTAATACATGAAAAGGAAATTAGATTGCGGATGACTCATGGCGGATTTTCGAATGACATTGGTAAGTTTATTTCGGTTTCAGTATTAACTCCTGTATCTAAGAGAGGGAATATGAATATGAAACTAAAATTTGCACATAAATCCTTTATGGAATTTTTTATTGCTAGAGAAATTTGTAAAGAATTGCTTTTTATTGATACTAATAGCTTACTTGGCGGGATAGAATGTTATGGAAGATTGAATTATCCTCAATCCATTTTGAATTTTTTAAGTTCGTGCATAGAAATTGAAATTAAGAAACTTGGCAATGCTGAAGTTCAAAGAATACTAAAACAAAAAATAAAAGACAATAGAGGGAAATTAAATAAAACTTATTTGTTTTTACGAGAAAAATTTATTGTAAATAGTCAAAATAATAATTGTTCAGATTTTTAAAGTTTTGGTAACAATAGAATTAATTGAAATGTAATCATGTCCCAATCATCAATCGAATGGACAGAAATGACCTGGAACCCAACAACAGGTTGTACAAAAATATCTGCTGGCTGTAAATTTTGCTATGCAGAAGTAATGACCCGCCGCTTAAAGGCAATGAGGATAGATAAATATAAAGATGGTTTTAAAATTAGAACACATGAAGATGCGTTGCTGACCCCATATACCTGGAAATCTTCTAAAATTGTTTTTGTAAATTCTATGAGCGACTTGTTTCATAAAGATGTTCCTCTTGAATTTATAAAAAAAGTATTTGAAACAATGAATAATTGTCCGCAGCATACTTTTCAGGTTTTAACCAAGCGGTCAGATGTTCTTTTAAAATACCACAAGGAATTAAACTGGACGCATAATATTTGGATGGGTGTTTCTGTAGAAGATTCAAGAGTAACACATCGAATTGATGATTTACGAAAAACAAATGCAAAAGTTAAATTTCTTTCTTGCGAACCTCTGATTGGTCCATTACCTAAAATGAATTTGAAAAAAATTGATTGGGTAATTGTTGGGGGGGAAAGTGGTAGAACACCAAGACCAATGGATTCTGATTGGGTTTTAGATATTCAAGACCAATGTGCAAAAAGTAAAGTGGCATTTTTCTTTAAGCAATGGGGTGGCACAAATAAAAAGAAAGCAGGACGAGAATTGAATGGTAAAGTGTATGATGAGATGCCAGCAGTTGAGCATTTTGAAAAAATGGAATTCTAATTTTCACTCTGCTGAAACCATTGATTTTACTATGCTCTTCGTTAATATAAAATCTGTATAAAAAAATTATTTTTAAATTTTCTCAAAAAAAATTTGGCAGTATCAAAAAAATAAATTCATCTTTGCATTGCAAAACAAAATTTAAAAATAACAAACCGTGTTACGCATACAACTACATATTGAAGCGATGAATTGTTTTAGCCCTAAATGGGATTATAACAATTGCGGGGCATGTTACGCTGATGAATAAGTAAAAACTAATTCTCTATAACTTAAGCCCCGCCTGTATCAGTGGGGCTTTTTGTTGCTCCTTGCAGCTAAAGGGAAACGAATAAAAGTGTAGTAAATAAATTTATAAACTAAAAAATAAAAATGTATCAACAAAATTGTAAACAACAAATAGCAAAGCGAAGTATATCGGTTAGCTGGTATAATACCATTATGCCGATAGGCCATACTGTGCTATTTAGTAAAGCAACAAATAATGATACCATAACACGACTGTGTAAAGCAAACGAGTAATAAAAAACTTGTTGAGCAAAAAGCCCGGTCGTATTAAAAACGACCGGGCTTTTGTTTTTAGTAATGGCCCGAAAAATAAAGGAGGTTAAAATGGAAACATTGCATGTGCTGAAAATTTTGCTGATCATAATCCACTTACTCGGCCCTTTGATTGCAAAGGCAGAAAAAAGAAACCGCAAATATTAAGTATTTAAAAAAACAGGGTATGACATTTTTAATAGTAGTATGGTTGATGCAGGCATTTGCAGAAGCCATTTTCAACAGGATAAAAAGGCGCATAAAATAATTAGATGCAGAAGGAGGAACAAAGCTTTCCCCGTGAGATGCAACGGGGAAGCTTTTTAACACTTCGACTACGCTCAGTACATAGCAGCATTCCAATTGGTTGGATACTCCGTTTGGAACGGAGAGGATGTCAGTTCGAATCTGACCTGCTATACAAAAGGTTCGTTAGTGTAACGGCTAACATTTTTGATTGTCTATCAAAAGCTATGAGTTCGATTCTCATACGAACCGCAAAAATTATCGAGTGATGTCCCGATAGTTATCGGGAGCAGCATGCCAGATTTTGATTCTGGAAATATTAGTTCGAATCTAATCTCGATAACAAATGTTGGCTTTAGCTTAACTGGTAAAGTATCCCGATATAATCGGGAGGAACAGGGTTCAAGTCCCGGAGTCAACCAATGTGGCTTAGTGTAACGGCAACATAGTCATCTTCCTTTCTTATTGAGAGGTAAACATAAGGTGAATGTATTTGGTTCAAATCCAAAAGCCGCACAACAATGGTTTATAGTTTAACGGATGAGAATACTTCACTACGAATGAAGAGATGAAAGTTCGAGTCTTTCTAAACCAACTAAAAAATGTGCTTTGGAGTAATGGTTAACTCAGAAGTCTCATAAGCTTTTAATACAAGTTCGAATCTTGTAGGCGCAACAAAATAGTTTCGTAGCTCAATGGTTAGATGCACCGAACTTTTAATTCGGGGGTTGAAGGTTCGAATCCTTCGGGAACTACAAAAAGGAAACATAGTTCAACGGCAGAACAGTGGGTTGTTAGCCTTCTGATGAATGTTCTCCCGAAAGCTTTCGGGATGTTTCCGCAAAACCTGTTAGGTTTCTAAAAAGTAGGGAGAGTTGACAGAGTGGTAATGTGCTGGCTTGCTAAGCCAAGATTGAGGTAACACTCAAGTAAGTTCGATTCTTACACTCTCCGCAAATGTCCTGCTGGCAGACATGGATGTATGCATTCGATTGCAAATCGAAAGAAGGAAGTTCGAATCTTTCGCAGGACTCAATAAAAAAAATTGTTTGATAACAGATGAATTCGAGGATGAGGAAATAAGAATCAATCAAAAAATCTGTAACAAACAAATGGATGAATAACTCAATGGTAGAGTGCGGGTTTGAAGAACCGGTAGTGCAAGTTCGAGTCTTGCTTTGTCCGCAATTAAAATGTCAGTATGATGTAAAGGTAGCAGGATAGCTTCCAATCCCGCCGATGGCGGGACGAATCCTTGTATTGATGCAGGAAATAAATTATAAAAAATAAAAAACAAACAATGAAAAAAAATTCACAGTTCATAATGAAGCAGAATACACAACTAGTGCAATGGCACCGGAGTTTTCGATCAAAAATAAATAAAACATTATGGACACAAAACTTATTCAACATTATGGAGAAGATATTCTCTGTTACCGTTTACGTACTACAAGGCAAAAGAAAAGAATGCAGTATAAAGATTTTGATAGGCAACTGATACAATTGCATACAGATGAAAATGCATTGTATCTGCAAAAAAGAAATTTAGGATGGGAACCATTGCATCCGCCGGTACAAAAAGGCTGGATTAGATTTTTTGTATTACGGGAGGATGTGGCAAGAAGCAGGTATGGGACGTTTTTTGAAGCGATTTTAAAAAAAATAAATACCTGCGATTACCATTGGAAGAAAGATTTTAAAAGAAAGAAAAGAAAACGGGGGCGTAAAATGTATGTTGTAAAACCACAACAGCTTTTAAGGCCTTATGAATACCAGTTTTTAAAAATGGATTTTAATGAATTGGAAAAACAATTTTTTAAAGAAGTTTGGGAATTAGATTGGAAAAAACAACTCATTAAGCGGTATGAATTTATTGAACCCTGGAGATATGTATTAAAGATAAAGGCCAATATGATTGATAAGGTGAGAATAAAAGATGCAGTACTGGAATCGAAAATAAAATTAATGGACAATTATATGGAAGGAAATGATTTGCGAAAAAGGCAATGCAAATTAGTACATGGATATTACAAGCGTAGGTATTATAAAGAATTTGGGAAGTATAATGAAGCAAATGAATTTAAAAACAAATCATTAATTCAAATACTTAATACAATAAAATGTGGGTAAAGATGAACAGAGAAAAAATGTTGAATGGAGTCCCGAAAAATCGGGATAAACTGTCGCCAATGTCGCTCAATTGAAAACTAATGTTGGTAAACAAAAAAGCAAAAATAAAAATAATGGAACAGCAACAGCAATGGAGAAAATTGAACGGTGAAAAAATACGCGTCCCGATTGAGGATGAAGTAAGAGCCACTATTGCAAGAGAAAGAGCAATGGGCCACGAACTGAAAGTGTGTATTGGTACCGATAGCCAAGTGAAGGGTAAGGGAACCGAGTTTGCCACTGTGATAGTTTTTATCCGAAAAGGTAAAGGCGGTTTTATGTACATCTGCAACGAAACTACTTTGCAAAAAATGAGTATTAAACAAAGGATGCTGGTTGAGGTAGCTAAGAGTGTTGAAGTAGCTTATCCATTGTGCAATATTTTTAGCAGGTATAGTGTGGATATGGAAGTGCATGTGGATATCAACACCAATCCATCCTTTAAAAGTAATGATGCATTGAAAGAAGCGATGGGGTATATTATGGGAATGGGTTTTGCATTTAAAGCCAAGCCCGATGCTTTTGCAAGCAGCAGTTGTGCAAATAAAGTGGTACAGTAAGTTCTTTAAAATATTGTTGAAATAAAAATTCAACACAAATGCTTGCTTAATGGCAAGACGGATACATGCCTGTTATCAGCAAACCAGATGTGTGTTTAAAAAAAGCACCATAGTACAGACGTAGTAACTATCTGTATGCTGTTGCGGCAATAGCGCAATATCCGCCAAACACTACGGGACAGAGGTTCGACTCCTCTCGGGTTAAAACCTGGTAGCTCAGTTGGTTAGAGCAGTAGACAATTTGTGGGTTCAACTCCCACTTCTTTGGTAACAAAGAATGGCGAAACTGGTAGACGCAAAGCACTGTAGATGCTTCTTAAAAGGAAGAAGTACACCGCTTCTTAAAAAATGGTGATGCATTAAAGTAGAAATTGCGTTGCCTGCTGTTTGTAAAGTTGTTGCAACTATTACAACAAAGTAAATTCAGTAAACGCTTTGCAAATGACAAATTTAGCAGGTAGCAAATGGTACTTGGTTTATTTAAACGTTACTAAAAATATTTTGGTAAATAACGGTAAAACAACTGTCAGCCCAAATCTGATAACCAATCATTTCCGTGATTACAGAATGGCAACCAACTTCAACTTTATTAAAATGATGAAACAACTTACAAAAGTCGAAATGTAAAAAACAAAAGCTGATTTAATAACATTTGCCCGGCCTCTCCCGAACTATCGGGAGAACGAGGGTGAGGTAAAACAAAACAAAATGAAAAATGTAAAAATTAACGCCTACCAAATAGCATTGGTATTTAAAAATGGCGGGTACAAAAAAATGTTGACTGAAGGAAACTACTGGTTGTGGTTTAATAAAACCGAGATGATCTATGATGTAACCAAACAGTTCAACGCTCCAACAGAATTAAATATTTTATTGCAGGATACTTTATTGGCCAACGCCTTGCAGGTGATTGAAGTAAGTGATACTGAAATGGTGTTGCAATACCAGGATGGTTTGTTGAAACAGGTATTAACTACCGGCCGTTATGCTTTTTGGAAAAACGCAGTCAACAACTACGAATTTATAAAAGCAGATGTAAGCAAGATCGACATCACCGAAAACATCAGCCGTGCCGTGTTGCAAAACAAATTGGTAGTGCCTTATGTGCGTAGCTACACTGTAGAAAACTACGAGCAGGCTGTGTTGTTCATAGACGGTAAGTATGCACAAATATTGCCAGCTGGTATTTACTACTGGTGGAAGAACAGTATCACTATCGTAGTGGGAAAAGCCGATACCCGTATGCAGCAAATAGAGATCAATGGCCAGGAAATTTTAACTAAAGACAAAGCTGCATTGCGTATCAACGGTTATGCCCAGTACAAAGTGGCCGACATTGAAAAAGCTTTGTTGCAAAACAAAGATTACGAACGGCAGTTGTATGTAGCTTTTCAGTTGGCATTGCGGGAGTACATTGGTGCGTTGGGCTTTGATGAATTGTTGGAGAAAAAAGATACCATCGTACCATTTATTTTGGAAGCAGTAAAAACTGCTGCCGAAAATTTGGGTGTTGCTGTAAATGGTTTCGGTATCCGGGATATCATTTTGCCAGGCGATGTAAAAGACATCATGAACAAAGTGTTGGTGGCCGAAAAAAATGCACAGGCCAACAGCATCATGCGGCGTGAAGAAACCGCCAGCACCCGTAGTTTGTTAAACACTGCCAAATTAATGGAAGACAATAC
>JAYSTT010000561.1:0-2384 GCA_043719495.1 Ferruginibacter sp.
ACGAGGTATGGTGTTAAACCCAAATAAATAGACATAAGTTTTAAATTCAAAGGGGCTGTCTGAAAAGACAGCCTCTTTTTTCCAATGTTACTAAAGTATAACCAAAACAAAAGACAACTGAAAATTAAAAAAGATAAAGTCTTGTTGCTTTATTTGTAAATAATATGGCAAAATTCCATTGTTTCATAAATTATCTAAAATATAAAAAAGCACTTTATATATCCATAAATAACCATTTCAAAACCCATTAGGGTAGTATGCCCCTTAAATTTTTTACTATGACAACAAAACTATTTATACCTTTCTTTTTGATGGTATCTTTTTATGCGAATGCCCAAAATGTAGGAATTGGAACTTTATCACCAACCGAAAAGTTGCATGTAGAGGGGAATATTAAAGCCGATACAGTAAAGCCCAATTCGATAAAAATGATACCCAATGCAGCCAGTGGTAAAGTGCTTACCAGTGATGCAACTGGCAATGCCAGCTGGCAAGAATTAACCACCACTTCCTCTGGAGTTGTAGATGGTGCAGGCTATGGAAGCTGGGGCGGTTGCAACATGAACGGAATTTCTCAGTATAATCCAGTAGCAGATACAACGGCAGTACCTAGCGATAATTTTGGAAACAGTGCAGCTATCTCTGGCAATTTTGCGATAGTAGGATCAGTAAATGATGATATAGGTGCAAATGCTAATCAGGGGTCTGCCTTTATTTATCAATTTGCAAATGGTAATTGGACACTTATGCAAAAAATAAGCGATGCTTCTGGAGCTGTTGATGATTTTTTTGGCAGTAGCGTATCTATTTTTGGCAATTATGCTGTTGTTGGGGCTTCAGGAGATGATGAAGCATTTTTAAATCAGGGTTCTGCTAGTGTTTATCAATATAACGGTACCAGTTGGGTTTTTATGCAAAAAATAACAGATGCTACTGCTGCTCTAGATGATCATTTTGGTCAGGGTGTTTCCATTTCTGGCAATTACATAATTATTGGTGCACCCGATGATGATAATGGAGGAAGTGTGGATCAGGGTTCTGCAAGTATTTATCAATATAATGGAAGTGCCTGGGTGCTAATGAACAAAATACTGGATGCAACAGGTGCTACAGATGACCGTTTTGGGAATAGTGTATCCGTATCTGGAAATTATGTTATTGTTGGGGCACCTGAAGATGATGTAGTAAATCTAGATCAGGGATCAGCCAGCATTTATCAATACAATGGAGCCAATTGGGTTTTGATGACAAAAACTACAGGTACCACTGGGGTTGCAGCTAATGACCAATATGGGCACAGTGTTTCCATCTCAGGAATTTATGCTATGGTTGGGGTTTTGGGATTCAATGCTAGCAGAGGAGCTGCTATAATTTACAAGTATAATGGAAGTAGCTGGATATTGGTGCAACAACTTTCTGACCCTGCTGGTGCGCCAAATGATTTTTTTGGAATCAGTGTATCTATTTCAGGAAATTATGCCATTGCAGGCGCATCAGGAGATTTTGTAGGAACCAGCCTTCAAGGATCTAGTACAATTTATACACGAATGGGTGCGGGATGGCAAAAACTTCAATTTGTTTCCGATCCCAATGGTGTGCCATTTGATAGTTTTGGAATTTCCACCGCAATTGACAATACTACACTTCGGTTTTTAATTGGGGTCGAAGGTTTTTCTGCTTCCAGTGGAAAGGCTGTTTTTGGAAAAATAAATTAATATCCCAGAAAGGATGTCAATTGACAATATTGATATTTATCAATTAGAAATTTTTTCAGGTTATAACAAAACAATTATTGTTTGCCCTGTTTGATTGGAATTTAATATTTGATTAACACACTTAATTTTTGTCTTTACGTGTTAAAAAATAATCATTACAAAGCTTGCTTCTCTGGTAAGTAAGCCAGTTTTTTATATTTCGAATTGGCTGTGATGTTATATCTGCTTTATTTATTAATTAGCCCAACAGGCTAGACTAGCTGCCGCAGCAATGAACTTCTAAAAACAAATGAACCTCAGGCCAACAGAGGTAAGCATTAGATGGATACTTCTCTACAAATTTTTTATAGGGCTTGTAAGGATTTTTATGTTTCAAATTTAAAATTGACTTGTTGAATGACGATTATGTTGTTCAAATTAAAAATTTAGTTTAAATACATGTACTTTTAGGTAAAAAATAGTTTAGAGAAATTTACCAACCGCAGAAAATTTTACACAACAAAATAAGGTTTACTAGCGAAAAGGCAAAACTAATTTTCTTTAATAAACGCAATACAGAATAGGTAAAAATACCTAAAGCTAATGCTGATTGGTTTATAAAAATACTTCTCGAACTTTTGTGCAAAACGATAAATAATTTACATTACGACAAATAAAAAACTACAAAGC
>JAYSTT010000562.1:0-2383 GCA_043719495.1 Ferruginibacter sp.
AAAATTTCTCTACCTAATATAGAAATAGGAGTAGCTGAACCTGTTGGTATATCAGATTTTGCAGCATTCAATGTAACGGTCAATCCTTTTTCATTCATACCAGATACACACCCCATAAATCCACCCCAAGTAATCATTACAAATTTATTACCATCGGTAGGTTTGCAGAAATAAACAATTTTATCTTCTGCAAATTTATCGCCTACATAAAAATCAAAATTGCGGCCAATGATCATCGTACTGTCTGCACTCATGCTGCCCCATGTACCAAATGATGTACAGCCAACCAATGCCAGGTTTTGTACCGCATGGCCAATATCATGTGCCGCATGGTAATTTAAAATGCGCTGGTAGTTAGTGCCCAGGTATTGATATTTGGGAGATGCAGATTCTGATACACCGTAAATTTCTTCCTTGTATTCTTCGGTTACATTTTTATCCAGCTTGCGGTTAAAAAAACCGATCAGGTATTTTAAAAAATTTCTTTTGAATTGTGATGGAACCAGTTTGGTAATCTGTTCTGCAAAATGATCTTCCTGCCTTACTACAAGTTCTTCGGTAAGTTTACCATTGATAACGCCACGTTCAAAAGCATCGCCTTCTACATACAATTCGTACAAGCCGCTTTTGCTGTGGCGAAACCAGTTGTTTTTTATGGTGTAAAATCCATCGCCATGATCGGTACGTTGCAGTTGTAAGCTGCTCATGTCGGCAGGTTTTGGCGGTTGTATATTTGAAACCTGCACCAAATAAACGGCACCAATAAGCAGTAAAAGAAAAATTACCCCCAATACCCTTAATGTTCTTCTGCCCGTTTTTTTCCAGTTAAGCATTTCTTATTTTTTCTATTATGTCTTCATTTCCTAAAAACGCAACACTGGTTACCAATCCGCTCATGGTGGCACCCAATATGCCATGCAAATTAAGATTTTGTCCTGTTAAATAAAGGTTAGGGATCTTGGTACGGGGCGATATAAAAGTTTTTAACGGATTGCTGTAATCCTTGACAATGCCATACATGGAGCCATCGTAAGTACCAATATAATCACGGTACGACAAAGGCGTTGCGGTATAATAAGATTTGATGGCTTTTCGCAAACCCGGAAATCTTTCTTCAACAAGATCAAGCAATTTCTCAGCTCTTATTTTTTTAAATTCCTCATAATCCTTACCCCGGTCTTCTTCTTTTGATACCGTATTGAATGTGCCTGCCCATTGTTTTACTTCATCAAACTTCATGTAAGTAAGCAGGGTCATAGAATCGGCATATACCGGAGATTTTGATGATGCCGAACAGAAGATGGCATAACAGCTTGGCCATGTTTCGTCATTGTATTCCGTTAAACTCCATTCCTGGCCGGCTTTGGTATAATAAAAATTATTTTTTACGTAAGGATATGCATCCTTTTCAAAAACAATATTCACTACAAAACCACCGATTGAATTTTCGAGGCTTTTAACACGGCTTTTATAAGCATGCTTAATAAGATTACTTTCTGTCATATCCAGCGTTTGTACAGGATGCATGTTACTGATGAAATGTTTTGCATAAACTTTTGACCCATCAGCAGTTTCTACATGAGTAACTTCGCCTTCTTCAACCACGATCTTTTTTACTTCTGTATTGCGATGAATAACGCCACCATGCTCCCGTATATTTTTAACCATAAACTTGCCAATATCAGAGCCGCCATCAATGCATTTCCAGGAGCTTTCAATATAGCTGTTCAATATCATGGCGTGCACATAAAAAGGAGTTTTGCCCGATTGCAGAACATACAGCATGCTGTTGCCCACAAGCACAGCTTGTAATTTTTTATTACTGGTTAATGATTCAATGAAGGTCCTGGTATCAATTCCCAATACTTCATTTTTTTCATTGATGTTACCACCGGTGCGTAAATTGTATAAAGGAAATTTGCTGCATACTTCCTGTATCTTATCGCAATACAGCCTCAATGCTTTTTCTTCATTGGGGAAATCATTAAGAAGGTGCTGAATAAAATTTTCGTAGCCCTGTGCAAATACATAAGCTTTATCGTCGCCTTCAATTAATATTTTATCAAAAACATCCTCATCCATTTTCTGCAACTTCAGCTTATCAATAATACCCAGGTATTTAAACACCTGGTAAAGGTTTTGTCCTTTACCAAGTCCGCCCAGGTAATGCACACCGGAATCAAAAATAACTTTATCACGCACATAAGTTTGCAGGCTGCCGCCAACCTGCCTGTTTTTTTCAAGCACGCAAACCTTGTAGCCTTCACGCCCAAGTATATCAGCGCAAATCAATCCGCCCATGCCGCTGCCAATGATCACTATGTCGTATTCTATTTCCAAATCTGTTTATTTTGAGTTTGGTGTTTAGTGTTTAGAAAGTTTA
>JAYSTT010000563.1:0-5735 GCA_043719495.1 Ferruginibacter sp.
GTACAAATGCAGGGTGGCGATTGGTACAATGTTATCCCTTCTAAAAAGGTATCTGTTGCAGTTGATGCTAACGCAGTAAAAGCAGATACTTCTCTAAAAATAAAAGACAGTTTATATACAGAATTAAAAATTGATTTAAAAACTGACAAGTCAATTGCTGTATATAAAAATAACCTGGCTATTTTAAGTATAATTGCTGCCAATAAATGGAAGCGCCCAATATGTTTTACCAGTACACAGGAACTGGAAGAAATTGGTATTGATAAATTTGTAGAAATACAGGGACTTACTTACCGCCTTGTGCCTTATGCCACACCGGGCATTAATAAAGACTGGATGTACGATAAACTCATCAACAAATTCAGTTTTGGAAATGCAAATATACCAGGTGTGTATTTTGATGAAGAAAATCGTAGGCATTTAATGAATATCCGCCAGTCATACGCCCAGTTAGCCTCCTACCTTGCTGATAATGGCAACATGGATTCGGCCAAAGCAATTTTAAATACAATTGATAAAGGTATCAGTGATAAAAATTTCCCTTATGGCATGACAGCAAACAGGGGTAATTCTTATAACATCATTTCCAAATTATTGCTGGAAGCTTGTTATAAATCGGGTAATAAAGAAATGGCCAAGAAAATAAGTTCCCAATTGGAAAAAGATCTTACCCAACAAATTGCCTATTACAAATCTCTTGGAGACATTGAAATGAATGACAATGAGTTGATGAGAAACATAAACGATGCAATGAGGGGCAAGGCTAGTAATTTTTCCGATAAACAAATGCCATTTGTTCAGGATATGGGAAGCAGCCTGCAAATTTTGAGTGAAATAGAAAGGATGAAAATGATGTATGAAAAAGGAACCATTCCAGCTATGCAGGATGTCAATCCCCCATTAAAAACTAATCCTGTAGTTACACCTGCCAAATCAGGTGATACACAAAAAGTAAAAAAATAAAATTATCAAAATAATTTTTACCAAATCCCCCGAAACAAATTGGGGGATTTTTTATTTAACAACCGAACCAAACGATGCAATTAAATGTTTCGTAATTTAGTAAATTGAATGTTTAAACCATCAACCATCAACTAACCCATGTTAGGTTACAACTTCTCAAAATACGATCCCAGCGAACAAGGCAAATCTCCATTTGAGAAATTGCTGGATCTTTTTTTGCAATTACTCACCTACACCAATGGCGATTTTAACGAAGCCATGCAATGGATGAACGAACTGGATAAAGAATATAAACTAACCAATAATGATTATGGCATTGGCGATTTTTTAGAAGACCTGAAAGACAAAGGCTACATTGATGAAAAAAGAGAAAACGGCGAAATAAAAATTACTTCCAAAACAGAACAAAGCATCCGCAAAAAAAGTTTAGAAGAAATTTTTGGCAAGCTTAAAAAAACTAAATCAGGTAATCATAATACTTTTAAGCCCGGTGGTGGCGACGAAATAAATCCGGAGACCAGGCCTTTTCAGTTTGGCGACACGATGGAGCAAATTGATTTCACCAATTCTATCCGTAATGCACAGATCAATCATGGCATTGATAGTTTTAAAATGCATGAAGATGACCTGGAGATAAGGGAAACCGATTTTAAATCGCAAACATCAACTGTGCTAATGATTGATATTAGCCACAGCATGATTTTGTATGGCGAAGACAGGATTACACCTGCTAAAAAAGTGGCGATGGCTTTAAGCGAACTCATCAAAACAAAATACCCAAAAGACACCTTAGATATTGTGGTATTTGGTAACGATGCCTGGACGATTGAAATAAAAGATTTGCCGTACCTGCAGGTTGGCCCCTACCATACCAACACTGTTGCCGGATTAGAATTAGCTATGGATTTGTTACGCAGAAGGCGTAACCCCAACAAACAAATTTTTATGATTACCGATGGCAAACCTACCTGCTTAAAAGTAGGTGCAAGGTATTATAAAAACAGTTTTGGTGTGGACAGAAAAATTTTAAACCGTTGCATGAGCCTGGCAACGCAATGTAAAAAATTAAAAGTACCCATTACTACATTTATGATAGCTACCGACCCATATTTGCAAAAATTTGTACAGGAGTTTACAGAGTGTAATAATGGTAAAGCCTTTTTTGCCGGATTAGATAAATTGGGGAGTTTTATATTTAAAGATTTTGAGAGTGGGAAGAGGAAGACGGTCTATTAATTTTATCCAAAGATTATTTGTTTATGCCTTTGGCACAAAACATCAGCCACAAAGACACGAAGGCACAAAGCTTATTTCTTCGAAATAAAAAAACAGCCAAAATATGTATTCACAGTTATCAGAAAGGGAAGAGTTTTTAGGAAAGCAAATTGTAGATGCCGCTTATAAAGTTCATAAAGAATTAGGTCCTGGTTTGTTGGAGAAAATTTATGAGGCCTGCTTTTGTTATGAATTAGAAAAGAAAGGTATCCCATACAAGAGGCAGGTTGATTTGCCTTTCTATTACGATGATAAATTCTTTGATGAAGGATTAAGACTGGATGTATTTGTTGACCAGTTGGTAGTATGTGAATTAAAAGCAAAAGATATTTTAAATGCCTTATGGTTGGCACAACTTAAAAGCCATCTTAAATTAACAAAATTGAGATTGGGATATTTAATTAATTTCAACGTTCCACTAATTAAAGATGGGATTAAAAGATTTATTATCTAATCCGCACAATACCAATAAAACGGCTTGCCGTTTTCCTTTGTGCCTTAGTGCCTTTGTGGCTAAAATTGTTTTACGAAGTAAACCAATAACAAAAATATTTTTCATCAAAATGTAAGCAACTCTTTATTTCTTAATCCCTTTACTTAAAAAAAATTGGTGATTTATAAAAATTAAAAATGGATAGTAAAAAAATCAAAACACTCGGCGAATTAAAGAAAAGCGGCTACGTTTCAAAAAGCATTAAGCAGGAAATCCGTGATAACCTTATTAAAAAAATTAAAGCAAAAGAAAACCCTTTTCCCGGTATTTTGGGCTACGAAGATTCGGTAATACCTGATACAGAAAGAGCTTTATTATCGCAACACAATATTTTGTTTTTAGGTTTACGTGGGCAGGCAAAAACACGTATGGCAAGGCAGATGATAGATTTGCTGGATGAATACATACCCATTGTAGCAGGCAGTGAAATTAATGATGACCCGTTACAGCCTGTATCAAAATACGCAGTTGATCTAATTGCATCAAAAGGCGATGATACCCCCATTGCATGGCTGCACAAAAAACAACGCTATGGCGAAAAATTAGCCACACCTGATGTAAGTGTGGCAGATTTAATTGGTGATATTGATCCTATAAAAGCTGCCAACCTAAAATTAAGTTTTGCAGATGAAGGTGTGCTGCATTACGGCATCATCCCCAGAAGTAACAGAAGTATTTTTGTTATTAACGAACTGCCCGATTTGCAGGCAAGGATCCAGGTTTCTCTTTTTAATATTTTAGAAGAAGGCGATTTGCAAATACGTGGTTTTAAACTGCGGCTACCGTTGGACGTTTTGTTTGTATTTACCGCCAACCCCGAAGATTATACCAACCGTGGAAGTATTGTAACACCTTTAAAAGATAGGATTGAAAGCCAGATACTCACCCACTATCCAAAAAGCATTGAAACATCGCTTGCTATTACTGAGCAGGAAGCCGGTATTAGTGAGGAACAAATGCAAAGGGTTAAAGTAAGCGATTTAATAAAACGCTTGATTGAACAAGTTGCTTTTGAAGCAAGGGGTAGCGAACTGGTGGATAAAAAAAGTGGTGTTAGTGCAAGGCTTACAATAAGTGCTTACGAAAATGCGGTGAGTGCTGCAGAACGCAGGGCAATAATTAACAATGAAAAAGAAACACAGGTTTGGCTTAGTGATTTAATTGGCATCATCCCTTCCATTACGGGCAAAATAGAATTGGTGTACGAAGGCGAGCAGGAAGGGCCTTATCAGGTGGCATTTAATTTACTGGAAAAATCCATCCGCACACAGTTTGGTTTATACTTCCCCAATCCTGATACTTTAAAAAAGAAAAGAGGTAAAGAAGCAGCACCGGAAGATAATCCATACAAAGCCATTACAAAATGGTTTGATGCAGGTAATTCACTCAATAATTTTTTTGAAACAAAAGATGAGGATAAAGTGCAGTTGCTGTACAAAGTTGATGGCCTGCATGCATTGGTAAAAAAATATTTTAAACAGGCAAATGAAAAAGAAAATGCTTTACTGATGGAATTTGTATTGCATGGCCTTGCAGCACATTCACTAATAAGTAAAAAGGTATTAGAAGGTAAAATTGAGTTTAAAGATTTAATGGGCAGTATGCTAAATATAGGCAGCCAGCATTTTAGCGAAGAAGATTTTAATGAAGATGATTTTAATTAACAGAAATAGTTTTATAAAAAATGCCGCAATAAAAATTGCGGCATTTTTTATTACTAAGTTGTACTAAAATTTATACCCAAAAGAAACGGCTGGTATGTAAGGGATAAAAAAGTTTCTACCAAACACCGGCGTAATGCCAGCCTTAAAAGTAAAACCCCCATTTTTTGGTTGCAGCCTGTACCCCATATAAATATGGCCAAAAGAACTTGTAAAATCATTGCTGGTTGTGGTACTTCCATTGTTATAATATCTTTCATATACCGAAACTACTGTTGCCCCCGCACCCAATTCAAAATAATTGCGTTGGTCTTTACCAATTAAATAATTAAGGCCAAGAGGTATAAATATTGCACCATTTCCATCAATACTAAAGCCACCTACCCCAACCCTAAACCCCAAACCATCCTCTTTTTTTTGTAAACGCATATCATAATTAATAGAAGCTAAACCCGGAGGGCCCAGTTCGAAGTTGATTGACTTTGCTGCTTTTTGTGCTTTTAAATCAATACCAATTAATACAAAGGCAATAATGGCAATAATAGTTTTGTGCATAAAGTAAATTTTAGTTTTAAGATTAAGTTTTAATAAAGACGAATATAAATTAATAATTGCTGCATTATAAATTTGTTAAATAATATTAACTTCTCTTTCTAAAGTAATTCCAAATTTCTCTTTTACGCTTTTAATTATTTTTTCACTTAATAAATATATTTCTTCCCCCTTTGCATTGCCGTAGTTTACTAATACCAATGCTTGTTTTGCATGGCACCCTGCATCTCCTTTCCGGTAACCTTTCCAGCTTATATCATTTTCGGGGCCACATTGTTCAATCAGCCAACCTGCAGCTAATTTCACTTTGCCATTTGGCAAAGCATAACCCACAATACCAGGAAATGCAGCATGCAAAATGTCGAATGAGGATTTGTCAATTTCCGGATTTTTAAAAAAACTTCCTGCATTACCTATTTCTGCAGGGTTGGGTAATTTAGAGGAACGTATATTTATAACTGCAGCTGAAATGTCTTTGATGCTGATATCTTTTATATCCATTTTTTCCAATTCCTGTTCAATGGCTCCGTAAGAAGTATTGAACACTGGTTTTTTATTAACCCGAAAGGTAACACTTGTAATTACAAACTGATTTTTATATTTTTTCTTGAATACGCTTTCCCGGTAGCCAAATGCACAATCATTTAAATTAAAGGTCTCCACTTTTTTTTCTTTCAAATGAAAAGCTTCAAGGGAATGGAAAACATCTTTTATCTCCCCGCCATAAGCACCAATATTTTGCATGGGGCTGGCGCCAACATTACCTGGTATAAGCGAAAGGTTTTCTACCC
>JAYSTT010000564.1:0-5729 GCA_043719495.1 Ferruginibacter sp.
ACAATAGATTTTGAAATTGTTACTCCAGACAAAAATAATAATTGGATTAATCAATCAGAGAATGATTGGGATGATTTATTGCCTTTGATTGATAAAGAATCAAAATCAGGAAGAGATGAGAGTTCAATTTTTAAACTATTTTCAAGAGGTATTGAAACCGGAAGAGATGAATGGGTATATGATATTGATAAAGAATTTTTATTAAAAAAAATGCAATTCTTTTCTGAGAAATACAATAAGAGTATTGACAAAGGCGAAATTGACTTAAAGATTAAATGGAGTTCTTCCCTAAAATCACATTTTGAAGCAAAAAGAAAAGCAAAATTTGGGACAAAAAATATTTCGAGATGTTTGTTTAGGCCATATTCAAAATTCTATTATTGTTCATACGGTAAATTTTCACATAGATTAACTCAAAATCATTATGACTTCTTTGGGGAAGATTTGAAAAGAGATAATATAATTGTTTCTTTCAATGGATTAGGAATGGATAAGCCGTTCTCAATCATTGGAAGCAATGGATTGGTTGATATACAGCTTATGCCCAATGGACAGTCCGCAGCACTGTATCTCTATAATTCTGTCGGCGAAAGAATAGACAATATCACCGATTGGGGTTTGCAGCATTTCGCTATACATTACAAAGACAAAAAAATAACCAAAGAAGCAATCTTTCATTACACCTATGCAGTACTGCACCATCCTGCCTACCGTAAAAAATACGAACTCAATTTAAAAAGAGAATTTCCACGCATTCCGCTTTACGATGATTTTTATAAATGGGCAAAATGGGGGAAGCAGTTAATGAACCTGCATATTGAGTATGAAAAAGCAGCACCTTATAATTTAAAAAGAAAAGAAACTGATGCTAAGGCAGAACCTAAAGCCAAATTAAAAGTTGCTAAAGAAACCGGTATTATTGTGTTGGATGAAAATACCGAACTGCACGGCATACCAACAACCGCCTGGCTTTATAAACTTGGTAACCGAAGCGCATTAGAATGGATACTTGACCAGTACAAAGAAAAGAAACCCAGCGACCCTACCATTGCCGAAAAATTTAATACCTACAAATTTGCTGATTATAAAGAACAGGTAATTGATTTACTAAAAAGGGTTTGTACCGTAAGTGTGCAAACGACGGGGATTGTAAACGAAATGCCGCAGTAACGCAACAATACCATGCTTTTTGTAAAAAAAACAAATAGCAACAATGTTACATTAAAAACAAATGCCCATAACCAAAAAGCATTTACCTCTCCTGTGCACAATGCCTGCACCGGGGCTCGTAAATATCTTTTTCACCTAATAAAACCTGTGGGCCTTTGGCTTCTTTACGGTAACTGATGTTGGCAATATTGCCACATTTAACACAAATGGCGTGGAGCTTGGTGATATAATCGGCCCTTGCCAAAAGTGTCGGCATTGGCCCAAAGGGATTGCCTAAGTAGTCCATGTCTAACCCGGCAACAATAACCCGGATGCCCTTCATAGCCAGCAGTTCACATACATTACCAATTTCGGCATCAAAAAACTGGGCCTCGTCAATGCCCACTACATCTACATCCTGGGCCAACAGTAGAATAGCCTGAGAGCTTTCTACCGGGGTGGATGGTATGGCATTGGTATCGTGGCTTACAATTTTTTCGGCATCGTACCGGGTATCAATGGCAGGTTTAAAAATTTCTACTTTAAGATTGGCTATTTTCACTCTCTTTAACCTTCTGATGAGTTCTTCGGTTTTGCCACTGAACATACTGCCGCAAATCACTTCAATCCAGCCCCTGCGTTCGCCTCCATAGTTGGGTTCTATAAACATTTATATATTTTTTTAAAATTGTGTTTGTAACTTAGGCCACCAAATTTTTTGGTCATATTACTTACAGGGCATCAAAAGTATAATTATTCATGCAAAGAGTGGACACACTCATAAAAAAATTACAGGAACAGTTTGTCGCTAACGCTACGGCAAGCCAGTTGGCTGTAACGGTGCAAATGCTGCAGGCAGAGCTTGCCCATTTACAAAACAATGCTGTGCCGGATAATGTTGCCGGCATTAACGTAGATATTCCGCAAATCATTTTACCTGCTGTAAGGCATGAGGAAGAAAAAATAGTTGAGGTATTGCAGGTAGATGAAGCAGAAATAGAAGCAGAGCTGGAAGAAATAAAACGTAATGCTGCAGCCATGCAAAAAATGAGTGTACAAAATAAGCCCCAGATTGTTTTTGAAGAGGAAGACCAGGATATTCCCACACTGGCCCATCACTTAAACGAAGTAAATCAAAAAAAAGAAATTAATGAAAGTATAGCAGGCAATGCCGCTTCTTTAAACGATAAATTAAAACAATCTAAAATTGATTTAGGCGACACTTTAACCGAAGTGCCCATCAGGGATTTAAGAAAAGCAATTGGAGTTAATGACCGTTTTTTATACATCAACGAATTGTTCCGTGGCGATGAAAACATGTATGAAAGAAGCATAAAGACCATAAACAGTTTTTCTATTTTGCCCGAAGCAGAATACTGGATACAAAGGGAATTAAAAACAAAAATAGGCTGGAACGACAGCAACGAAACTGTAATTCAATTTTGTCAGCTGGTTAAAAGGCGGTTTACATAGATATACTCCATTATTTTTTTTGTGGCTCCTCCATTTTTATACACATAATCTTTTGCAGCTTTTGCTGCTTCATCAAAAGCAGTGTTATCATTTATCAGTACATCCATAATTTTTTTTAGTTCATTGGTATCACTTATACTCTCTGCTGCAAGGCAGTTAATTAAATCAACAGCCTCAAAATATTTTTCATAATTCTCTCCTATAATAATTGGCTTGCCCCAAACTGCAGCCTCTAAAATATTGTGTATACCATCGTTGGTAAATCCACCACCAACATAATTAATATATCCATAGCTATACAGGCGGCTAAGCATTCCTACTGTATCAACAATTAAAGTGTTGTAGCTGGCAATATTTTCTATAAGCAATGGGTTGTTTTCTATTTCTGTAAAGCAAATTGATTTTTTAAATGTTCTTTTTATGTTATTAATATTTGCTTTATCCAGTTCATGAGGTACAACAATCATTTTTTCTTTATGATTGGTTTCATCGCCATAAGCAGCCAGTATAATTTCGTCATCTTCCCAGGTACTTCCTGCAACAATTACTTTTTGGTTTTGGCAAAATGCTTTTATTATGGGAGAATCCAGCTCCTGCTTTGCAATTTCAATAACCCTGTCAAACCTTGTATCGCCGCTTACAGTAACGTTTTTGCTAATTCCAATGGTTTGCAGCAATTGTTTGGATGTTTCGTTTTGTACAAAAAAATGAGTAAAATTTTCCAGCATCTTTTTCCAGATGCTTCCATACCATTTAAAAAAAGGTTGATTGGATCTGAAGATTCCTGAAACCAGCAATACAGGTATATTCCTTTTTTTTAATTCCTGCAAATAGTAAAACCAGTACTCGTATTTTACCCACAATACCATTGATGGGTTAATGGCATCAATAAATTTTTTGGCATAAAAAATATTGTCCATCGGCAAATAAAAAATATAGTCTGCACCTTTGTAATCTTTTATTACCTCGTAACCGCTCGGAGAAAAAAAAGTGAGAACAATTTTAAGGCTTGCATCTTGGTGCCTGATACTTTCTAAAACCGGCCTGCCTTGTTCAAACTCGCCTAAACTGGCGCAATGCATCCAAACTACTTTTAAGTTTTCGGGTTTAAATTTAGATTTTATCTCTGCAAAGATGTTCATTCTTTCCTCCAGCCATTTTCTTGCCTTTGGGTTCCATAAAGCAGCAATACGGATACCTGCGGAATACAAAAAAAGAAAAAGGTTATAATAAAATTTGCTCAAAATTAATTTTGCAACAAATCTATACAAAAAAGAGTACTGATTGCCTTTTAAAATACCCGGTAAATGAAAAACCCGAACTATTCAAATGCTGCAAACCACCCATAGTAAACTATAATCTCCTAACTGTCTTTTCTCTTTGTTAACTGCCCACCGAATACTATCTTTGCCCACGTAAAAAAAGCATTATGAGGCCCCTACAAATGGTAGATACTAAAACCCAGTATCATAAAATAAAAACTGAAGTAGATGCAGCTGTGTTAAGTGTACTGGAAAGTTCGGCATTTATAGGCGGAAAAGTGGTGACTACATTTGCAGAAAATCTTGCAAAATATCATGGCAGCAAGCATTGCATACCTTGTGCCAATGGTACCGATGCGCTGCAAATTGCAATGATGGCACTGGGTTTAAAAGCCGGTGATGAAGTTATTACACCATCTTTTACTTATATAGCCACCGTGGAAGTAGCTGCATTATTAGGTATAAAACCCATTTTTGTAGAGGTGGATGCCAAAACTTTTTGTATTGACCCTGCAATTATTAAAAAAGCCATTACGCCAAAAACTAAAGCCATTGTACCGGTACATTTATATGGCCAGGCAGCTAACATGGAAGCGATAATGAAAATTGCCGCCGCACATAATTTATTTGTAATAGAAGATAATGCCCAGGGTATTGGCAATGATTATACCTTCAGTGATGGAACTATAAAAAAAACCGGTAGCATTGGGCACATTGGATGCACTTCATTTTATCCCAGTAAAAACCTGGGTGCCTATGGTGATGGCGGTGCAATTTTTACCAATGACGATGCACTTGCCGCTACATTACGAATGATTGCATCGCATGGGCAAAGCAAACGGTATTATCATGATGTGGTTGGCTGTAACTCCAGGCTGGATGCTGTACAGGCTGCTATATTAGATATCAAACTTAAGCACTTAGATGAATATATTGATGCCAGAAGAAAAGCGGCTGATTTTTATGACAAAGCTTTTGCAGGTAATAAAAAGATAACAACACCGTTTAGAGATACAAATAATAAGCACGTATTTCATCAATACACATTGTTGATTGAAGGAGTTGACAGAAATGCGCTGCACCAGTTTTTGGCCGATAATGGAATACCATCAATGATTTATTATCCGGTGCCTGCCCACAGGCAAAAAATGTTTGATGCTTTTGGTGGAAGCAGTTATCATTTACCAGTTACCGACTGGTTAACGGAAAGGGTAATAAGCCTGCCCATACATACCGAATTGGATGAAGAGCAGCAGTCATTAATAGTAAACAAGGTATTAGAATTTGTAAATAAATAAAAATGAAGATTGCAGTTGTTGGAACAGGTTATGTTGGTTTGGTTACGGGAACATGCTTTGCAGAAACGGGCAATGATGTAATATGTGTAGATATAGATAAAGCCAAGGTTGATAAATTATCATCGGGCCAAATAACTATTTACGAACCAGGACTGGAAAAATTATTTTTACGTAACCAAAAAGAGGGCCGTCTTCATTTTACAACAGATCTTGAATATGCTGTAAAAGATGCTAAAATTATTTTTCTGGCATTACCCACGCCACCTGGCGAAGATGGCAGTGCCGATTTAAAGTATATTTTAGGAGTGGCAAATGATTTGGGTAAAATACTTAAGAAAGAGAGTTATAAAATAATTATTGATAAAAGTACCGTGCCCGTTGGTACGGCAGATAAAGTGAAGGCCGCTATAATAAAGAATGGAGCTGATGAAGCATCTTTTGCTGTGGTTTCCAATCCTGAATTTTTAAGAGAAGGCGTTGCCGTGGAAGATTTTATGAAACCTGATCGTGTGGTGATTGGTACCGAAAGTGAAAAAGCAAAAAAAAT
>JAYSTT010000565.1:0-2370 GCA_043719495.1 Ferruginibacter sp.
ATGCCTTTTTCGGTTTCGGCTGTTTGCAGTAATGCCATTTTTGGATTGGAACGTTGAGATAAAAACAGATTATTTTCATCTACCAGCATCCATCTTCTGTCGTGTTTAAATCCGGTACTGGTTAGTTCAACCGTTTGCTTTGCAATACCGCCTAGTGACTTAATTGGATAGATAAATAATTGGCTTACTTGTAACATAGTACAAATTTATATTTTTGATTTGTAATTATTTATTTTGGCTTTAAAAATAAAATAAATAAAATGATATCAGAAAAATCCGTTTAATACTTCCACAAATGCCATCGATTTTTATGTGCAGCATATTTGACAAATACAACATTGGTATAAGTATTTATCAACGGTTCAATAATTTTTTTATCTATCTCAACGCCCCGATTTAAAACTTCTTCTGCCATTTCTGTCCTGCGAATTAAAGTTATTGCCACGGTTTTTAAAATGTGGCCGCTGGTGAGGCTTTGGCGAAATAGCCTGCGGCATTGCATTAGGCGACAACAGGTAGGGATGGCCTGTAACCTGAGGTATTGTTTTGCCTATCAGTTTTTGAATATCCCTCAACTCCGTTTTTTCATCTGCATCGCAAAAAGAAAATGCAATGCCTGTATTTCCTGCCCTTCCTGTTCGGCCAATGCGATGAACATAGGTTTCCGGTACTTCCGGAAGTTCAAAATTTATTACATGAGTCAGGTCATCAATGTCAATTCCCCTTGCAGCGATATCTGTTGCTACCAACACACGAAGCTTACCGTTTTTAAAACTGGAAAGTGCATTTTGCCTCGCATTTTGCGATTTGTTTCCATGTATAGCAGCAGCGGAAATATTTTCGTGATGCAACACTTTTACTACTTTATCTGCACCATGTTTGGTACGGGTAAATACCAATGCAGTTACAATAGCATCATCTTTTAGTAAATGCAGTAACAGTTTATTTTTATCCTGCTTATCTACGTAATACAAACTCTGTTCAATAGCATCTACAGTTGATGAGGGTGGCGTTACTTCTACTTTTGCCGGTTTGGTTAATAATACATTTGCCAGCTTTTGTATTTCGGGTGGCATAGTGGCCGAGAAAAAAAGTGTTTGCCTTTTTTCGGGTAGGCGAACAATTACTTTTTTTACGTCATGAATAAAACCCATGTCTAACATGCGGTCGGCTTCATCTAATACAAAAATTTGTAAATGGCGCAGGTTGATAAAACCCTGACTCATTAAGTCTAATAATCTTCCGGGAGTTGCAATTAAAACATCAACACCTTTTTTTAATGCCACGGTTTGATGCAGTTGAGATACTCCGCCAAATATTACTGTATGTGTAATATTGGTGTACTGGCCATATGCTGCAAAGCTTTCATTTATTTGTATGGCAAGTTCTCTGGTAGGGGTTAATATTAAAACTTTTATTCCGGGTACATGTTGCTTTTGCTGATACAATAGTTGTAATATAGGTATAGCAAATGCCGCAGTTTTGCCGGTACCGGTTTGTGCACAACCTAATAAATCCTGTTGCTTAAGTACAATGGGTATTGCCTGCTGCTGAATTGGTGTGGGTATGCTGTAACCCTGTTGGGATAAAGCTTTAAGAATGGGTTCAATTAACCCTAAATTGGTGAAATCCATTTATAATGGTTTATTATGTAAGGCTGAAGGGACGTTGTATTTTCTAAATCAGCGAAGGAAATTTGTTTGTACCACCGGCTTACAACCTGCCCTTTTTACTTGTGGAGAACTGCGAAGATAGGGTATTGAGATTTAATGAGTTTTTAGCAACTCTTTACAAGGTAAAAGGAAAACATTAAATTGCTTTTTTAAAATATACAGATAGATTATATGATAAAGCATTGCGCCATTGATATTGCAACCAATTGCAATTATGATACTGTAATGGAGAATTTACTTAATGGAAATTTATTGCAAAAATATTTTGACTTGAAAAAAAAGCAAGGCGCTTTGTATTCCCCTGTTACGATTGATAAAATGGTTGCAGAAGAAGTATTACATGATCATGTTGAAATAGTTACAGCCACCAACAACAATCTTAAAAGTATGAGCAGCGGCGAGCAAAAGAAGGCTCTGCTGCAATACCTGATTAATAAAAAACCTGATTTTATAATAGTGGATAATGTGATGGATAACCTGGATATAGCTGCGCAGCAAAACATTTTATCTTCTTTACAACAAATAGCTGCATATACTTTAATTATTCAAATTATCAGCCGAAAAAAAGATATACTTCCTTTTATTGATACTGTGGTTACAATAAAAAATAATAAAATATTTAAAGTGGAAAAGGTTAATGCTTATTTAAGTAATAGAAATGTTTTTAATGACGATCATTTTACTGAAAGCATTCCCC
>JAYSTT010000566.1:0-2369 GCA_043719495.1 Ferruginibacter sp.
CAAAGACTTTAAAAATGCCTTAACGGGTTATGATTATGTAAATGCAAAAGGGCAGAACCGTTATTTTGAAAAAGCTACTTTGGAAGCCGCTCGTATAAATTACTTTGAACTTAAAGATTATGCAGCAGCAAAAAGATATTTTGAATCTTTACTGACAGGTTCTGTAAATCAGGATAACCAGTTAGAAGCATTAAGAGGGTTAGTAAGGTGTTATTATTTGCTTAAAGATTTTTCTAAAGCAAATGAAGCTGCAAAGACATTGCTCACCAAAAAAGGTATCAGTACCGATGATAAGTCAATTGCTTTTTTAGTATTAGGCAAATCCCAACAGCTAAGTGGCGATTGTATTGCTGCAATCAGTTCCTTTAAATCATGTGCTGCTATTAATAAATCTGCCTGGGGAGCCGAGTCAAGATATGAAATTGCCCACTGCCATTTTACTTCAGGCAATTTAACATTGGCAGAAAAATCTGCCATGGCTGTAATTAAAGAAACTGGCTCCTACGATGAGTGGGTTACCAAAGCCTATATTTTACTGGGCGATATTTTTATGCAGCAGAAAGATTATTTCAATGCAAAAGCCACTTACGAAAGTGTGGCTAAAAACTCTGTAATTCCTGAGTTGAAAAATGAAGCACAGCAAAAGTTAGATAAAGCCATAGAGGAAGAGAAAGCAAATAGTAAAGTAACTGGTAATTAATTCGAGAATTCCTCAGAAGGGACCTGGTATAACTTATAAAGTATAATATGTCTGAAATGGATTGTATAAATAAAAAATATTCAATGATTAGCATTCAAGCTTCAATAGTCAAATTAAAGGCTGTCATTTTACCTGTTGCCTTTTGCCTTTTGTCTTTTTCCGTGTTGGCTCAAAAAGATACAGCCAAAAAAGGAACTACTATTGATATCACCTCATCTTATAAACCTGTGTTGCGTAATGCTGTAAAAATAAATTTTACTGCTTCACATTTAAATGCAGATACCAGTAAGCCAAGAATGAATTATACTGTACCTGCACAAAATTTATTTTATTCCTATCAGCCCATAACTTTAAAACCATTGGCTTTGCAGCAGGATACTAATTTAAATTTAGGGCTGAGAAATTATTTAAAAGTTGGCTTTGGTAATTTTTCTACTCCTTACGTAAGTGCCGGGTTTAGTTTTGGAGATGGTAAAAAAAGTTTACTCAACTTATATGCCGATTATATTTCCAGTAAAGGAAAAATAAAATTTCAGGATTACTCACAGCTTAACCTTAAAGCAACCGGTAGTATTTTTATTGCAAAAAATGAGGCCTATGGAAGTGCAAACATAAGCCAGCAGGATAATTATTTATATGGTTACGACCATGCTTTGTACAATTATAAAAAAGACAGTATCCGTAACCAGTTTCAGGATATAACACTAAAAGCAGGAATTAGAAATACAACTATGGGTGATTTTAGTATCAAATATAATCCCAATGTGCAGATAAATATCTTTACCAATAAAAATAAATTAAGCGAAAGTTCTTTATTGGTTGCTGCACCCATTGAAAAGCAATTTGGCGAAGCTATGGCCATAAAAGTAGAGGGTAGGGCAGACTTAACTTCCTACTCAACAAAAAATCTTACTTCCAATATAAAACTCAGCAATAATATTTTTCAGGTGGCGCCGTCGTTAGCATTTGCATCGCCAAGGTTTAGTATTAATGCAGGTATTACACCAACATGGGACAATGGCACATTTGTTTGGTTACCCAATGTATATGCCGAGGCACAGGTAAAAGAAAAAACTTTTTTAATACAGGCTGGCTGGCTGGGTTCTTATACAAAAAATACTTTCCGTAATTTATCTGCTATTAATCCCTACATGTTAACTATTGCCACTCAAAAAAATACTAAAGAAATTGAATATTATGGTGGTATAAAAGCAACACTTAGCAAACATTTTAACTTTAGTGCAAAAGCCGGATTTATCAGTTATAACAACCTGCCATTATTTATTAATGATACTGCAACAGATAACAAAGCATTTAAAGTAGCCTACGAGCCCAAAGCCAATAATTTACGTATACATGGCGATTTAAGTTATATTAACCAGGATAAGTTTACTGTAACTGCCGGTTTAACTTTAAATGGCTATACCGGGTTTAATAATAATGGAAAAGCCTGGAACACGGTGCCGATGGAATTCAGCAGTTCTTTGCGTTGGTGGGCATTTAAACAGGTTTTATTAAAAGGCGATTTTTATATGTTTGGCGGTGGAAATTACTTGGCAAAAAATAATACTGCAAAAACATTTAACGGCGGTACCGATTTAAGCGCCGGTATGGAGTTTAAAGTGAACAAAACTTTTAGTGCATGGCTTGATGTAAATAATGTTTTAAA
>JAYSTT010000567.1:0-2367 GCA_043719495.1 Ferruginibacter sp.
TTTGCCTATGCCAATGATGGCTGCCCATCCGTGTTAATTTCTATTCCATTGCGTTATATGCATACTACCGTAGAAATGCTGCATAAAGATGATGTTGAAAATACAATTAAGCTGATGTATGAAACTTTATTATCGCTGACACCAAAAACTAATTTGAGTTATTTTTAAACAATAACCATGCATAAAGGGTTAATAGCTTTTATTGTGGTTGCCAGTATAGGCTTTGCAACAATGCTCATTTTATTTATGAAGCAATCTGCAATTGAGGCTAATCAAAAGTCGAATAAAATTTTGGAAGATTTTAAAACTGTAGATAGAGATTTAAAGAAATCAGCAATTGCAATTGATTCTGTAAATAATACCCTGATTGATTCCTTTACAAAAAAATAAAAAAATAAATCATGGACGACAGGTTTACAAAATATTCGAAATTATATTTTTTAATATTTTTGTTATTCCTATCTGTTCCGGTTATCATAGGTTTATTTGTAGCATTAATGTACGGGCTTTCTACACTTCTTTCATCAAAGCCTGTTGATATACTTTATGAAATAGTAATCATTTCACTTGCTCCTGCAATTTTTGCAACAGTTTATTATATTTTTTTTAAGCGTACAAAAAAGCACCCTTCTGTAACTGTGAAAGTAATTTCTCAGTTGATTTTTATAATTGGCTTTTGCAGTTGCCTTATTGTACTGGTTAAAGATTACATGAGTTTTTTTAATAAGTCGGTATTTGGTACAGAGGGTTACTGGAGTTTTGGCTTGCTTTTTTTAGCAGGTAATATTGCTGCACTTTTTATTATTGCTATACTTCAGGCCTTAACTACCAATGAGGAACAAGACTGGCTCGAAAAACGAAAAAACACATACCGGTGATATTGCAATCAAAACAAATGTTTTATTGAAAACAACTAATCAAATAAAAAATCATCCCGGAATAAAAATTCCCTGCCAGGAATAGCAGGGAATAATCAAAACCAACTGTATACTTATGAAAACTTCTTCTTATTGAATTTTTATTTCCGAACTGCTGGCTTTCACTTCTTCTTTTTTTGGAAGGCCAACATATAAAATACCGTTTTCGTATTTTGCACTAATATTTACCGCATCAATTTTTTCATCTAAAGTAAAATTGCGTTTAAATGATTTTGAACTGAATTCTTTGCGAATCACTTTTTCAGTTTCAGGTACAGTACTTTCTTTTTTCTCCGCACTTACTGTTAAGATATTGCCTTCTAATTTTATAGAAAAATCCGTCTTTTCAAAACCGGGAACAAATACCTGCAGGTTATAAAAATCATTTTTTTCTACAATGTTTACTGGAGGAAAGCCTAAAACATCTTCTCTCATTGTTTTGCCAAATGTGGCTGGCAATTCATTAAATAACTCATTCATTAATCCATCAAAGGATTTCGAAACTGGTGTGTTTGTTTTTACGAAAGTCATGGTTATACTATTTAAATTTTAAAATTTGGTTTACATAAACTATTCTTCAAATGACATTCCAATTGAATTTTCAAGTCATATACTGTAAATAATTCTCAATTTTATTGACATAATGACTGAATTATTATTATTCAACTGACAAAAAAGCTTATTTCAGTAAAAATAAAATTCCAAATATGGTAAAGAGCTAATTATTTTTATAATGGTTTAAATAGAATAAGTATATAATTTTGCACCCAACTTAAAAAATGTACTAAATATGTATCCAGAAGAAATTGTAATACCAATGAAAGAAGAGTTAACCGAAAATGGTTTTTCTGAAATGCTTACTTCAGCCGACGTTGAGCAAAATATTAATGACGAGGGCACTACTTTAGTTGTAATTAATTCTGTTTGTGGTTGCAGTGCCGGTACGGCCAGACCGGGAGTTTTAATGGCGGTTAATAACAGCACAAAAAAACCCAATCATCTTACCACAAGTTTTGCAGGCTTTGATGTTGACGCTGTAAAAAAAATAAGAGAACATTTATTACCTTACCCTCCCTCATCACCTTCAATAGCCCTTTTTAAAAATGGCCAATTGGTTCACTTTATTGAAAGGCATATGATTGAAGGTAGAAGCGCACAGATGATAGCCGAAAATCTCATTGGGGCGTTTGAGCAACATTGCAATTAATTTTAAAGATGGATTAGTAAATACATCCTCCTGATTTACAGGGGGATTTTTTTATAGCAAGCTTAACCAGCCCATTAGCAGTTTCATTACTTTATTTAATATCTTGCACACTTTCAGAAAAGTAAGTAAACCTTATTAACCATTTAACATCACTTATGTATCCCAATTTATATTATGTTTTTAAAGACTGGTTTGGAGTAGAATGGAAAGGGTTAGGTGTATTGAATACTTTCGGACTGATGG
>JAYSTT010000568.1:0-2360 GCA_043719495.1 Ferruginibacter sp.
TGTAAAATCATGTATGTTCATTGTTTCAAGAGTGAAGTCTTTAAAAGTTACTACAATTGAAGGCTTATCAGAAAAAGGAGATCATCCTGTACAATTGGCCTGGGATGAAGTGGATGTGCCTCAATGCGGATATTGCCAGGCCGGACAGATCATGCTGGCTGCCTCATTCTTAAAACAAAACCCCAAACCAACTGATCAACAGATTGATGATGCTATGCAAGACAATTTATGCCGTTGTTGCGCCTACCATCGAATTCGAGAAGCAGTAAAATTGGCCAGTATTAAAATGTAATTAATGGCAGCTGTAAATAAAACAAACAGAAGAGATTTTATTAAAATAACATCATTAACTGGTGGTGGATTACTGTTGGGTTTCAGTTGGTTTAATGCAGAAGCAGAAACGCCTTTTATTACAACCCTTGCAAATTATACAGGTGACCTGGGTTTTAATAGTTATTTATCTATTGCAACAGATGGTACTATAACTATTTTTTCACCTAATCCGGAACTGGGCCAAAACATCATGACTTCTTTTCCCATGATTGTAGCAGAGGAACTGGATGCAGACTGGAGAAAAGTGAAAGTGGTTCAGGCACCGTTGGATACAGTAAAATTTGAACGGCAATTAACCGGGGGCAGTGGTGCCATACCCCATTCATACAAAAGATTAAGAGTAGCCGGCGCTTCTGCCAGGCATTTATTAGTTGCTGCTGCAGCTGCCCATTGGAAGGTTGATGTAACAGCATGTACTACCAGTAATGGTTTTGTTATTAATTCAAAGAATGGAAAAAAAATTGGATTTGGTGAATTGGCAGAAGAAGCCTCTAAATTAACTGTGCCGGCTGATGTTCCACTCAAAAACAGAAAAGATTTTAAGATCATTGGCTCTTCAGTAAGAAATGTAGAGAATAAAAAAATAATTACCGGCAAAGGAATTTTTGGTTTGGATTTTTACCGTGAAGGAATGGTATTTGCCCTAATTCAACGACCGCCTGCTTTTGGCACTAAAATTAAATCAGTAGATGCTGTAGCAGCCAAAGCTATGCCGGGTATTATTGATGTGATTATTTTTAAAAATAATGTAGCCGTTGTAGGCAAGTCAACCTGGGAAATTATGAAAGCAAGAACTGCTTTAATAATTGAATACGAGAAAGATGGAAATACAGAAAGCACATCAGACCATAATCAAATATTAGTTTCCCTGTTAGATACAGATAAAACAACACAGCGCAGAAAAGATGGTGATGTGGATACAGCATTTAAAAACGCTGCCAAAATTATTAAGAGCGAATACCAGTGTCCTTTTATTCCGCATAACCCGATGGAGCCAATGAATTTTTTTGCAGATGTAAGGCCGGATGCTGTAGAATTGGTTGGCCCTTCACAAACTCCTGCAAGTGCCCGTGCAGCTACTTCAAAACTTTTAAATATTCCGGAAAATAAAATTACACTGGAACTTACACGCCTCGGCGGAGGTTTTGGAAGACGGCTTAAATTTGATTATGTACTGGAAGCCGCTGAACTATCCAGTATCATTAAAAAACCGGTTAAATTAATATGGACACGTGAAGATGATATGACAGGTGGAAGTTACCGGCCGGCAGTTAGATACCGTTTTGAAGCAGCCCTGGATGATACAGGAAATATGATTGGTTATAAGTTACGGGGCGTAGGAATTAATGTTAACAATTCTACCCGTGAAGATAATTTTCCTTCAGGCGCTATTGATAATCTTTTGATTGATTCGGCAGAACATACTTCTCCTATAACTACCGGCCCCTGGCGGGCTCCCATCACTAATTTTTTAGCCTTTGCAGAACAAAGTTTTATAGATGAAGTGGCTTTGGCTGCAGGAAAAGATCCGATACAATTCCGGTTGGAACTTTTGCAAAAAGCAAGAACAAAACCTGTGGGTGCAATAAAATATAATATTGATAGAATGGAAACAGTGATTAAACAGGTAGCTGAAAAATCGGGATGGGGAACTAAAAGCGGCGTATCGCAAGGCTTTAGTGTTTATTTTTCCCATGCATCATATGTAGCGCAGGTATGCGAAGTGGTTATGAATGGCAAAATTCCTGTTGTTAAAAAAATCTACGCTGTTTCAGATTGTGGAGAAGTTATTAATAAAAGCGGGGCACTTCAACAGGTGATGGGTGGTATTGTAGATGGTTACGGACATGCCATGTTTGGAAAACTTACTTTTAAAGATGGGGCTCCTGAACAAAATAATTTTGATCAATACCGCCTGATACGCATGAAAGAAGTTCCGGAAATAGAAGCACATTTTGTTGATAATGGAATTGACCCAACCGGCCTTGGTGAACCTGCTCTGCCGCCAACCGGAGGTGCTGTTGCCA
>JAYSTT010000569.1:0-2356 GCA_043719495.1 Ferruginibacter sp.
CAATATAATAATTGGTGGAAAGCTGCTGCTGCAGTTTTATTAATTGGCAGTACAGTAGTGCTGTCCTATATGTTTTTAAATAAAAAAGAGCCTACGCAAATTGCACAAAACGTAAAAAATATTATTTCTGCTGATTCATTAACTAAAATAACTTCGGAACAGGATACAGTATTTACAACAAATACCCCTCAAAGTAATTTAAAAATTGAAGATAAAAATAAAGCTGATTTAGTTACTACTAATTTTGATGCTGCAACAGAAACTATAAAGCCTGACAGTAATTTTATATACAAACCAGGCGAACGCCAGGCGAAAACATCTGTAAATAAATCTGGCGCAGAAGTAACGGATGATCTTGTTAAAAACAATGCCAGTCCGGTTGCCACTAATACAGCTCCATCCGCTGTTTCTTCTAATAACGCTGCTGAAAGAATAATTGTAAGCAATAATGCAGGTAAACAAATGGAAACTGAAAAAGTAATTGCTGATAAAAAAGAAATTAATCAAAAAGACAGAGATCAACAATTAAACCGGGTTTTTGCTGCACAAGTTGTAGGCACTGACAACTCTCCCCTGCCCTTTGCCAACATTAGTATTAAAAGCGAAAACTTTGGAACCTATGCTGATGTTAAAGGTAATTTCAGATTAGTATCATCCGATTCATTACTTACTGTAGAGGTAAAAGCAGCTGGCTTTCAACCTCAATATTATACCTTGCAGAGTTATGTAACCCAAAATAAAATTGTACTTAGCGAGGAAGATTTTGCTACGAGGAAAAAAACCATAATAAGCCCTGGTAATGAAGTAAAAAGTAAAATTTCCCGAAGGGCAACATTATTGAAAGATTCTGTAGTAAATGCAGAACCTGCCGACGGATGGGACAATTACACTACTTACGTTGATAATAATATAGATATACCCGATGATATTTTAAAAAAGAATCTGCATGGGCAGGTGGAACTTTCGTTTGATGTAAAACCTAACGGTAGCATTGCAAATATTAAGGTTGACAAATCACTTTGCGATAACTGCGATGAAGCTGCCAAACGCCTTATTCAGCAGGGACCCCAATGGAAAACAAAAAATGGCAGAAAAGGCAAAGGGAAAGTAACTGTACAATTTTAATTGTATTATTTTAATCGAAGTAATATATTTTTCCAACTTTGCCTTCCTTCATATACTTTTATGCCTTAAATATTTTTTATGAAAAAAATACTGGTATTATTTATCGTTGTTAGCTATGGTACTTTAAGCGGCACTGCCCAGGTTCAAATGCCAGCACCCTCATCTACCCAAACCATAAAACAGGATTTTGCTATGGGTACCATTGAGCTTACTTACAGCAGGCCAAATGCAAAAGGCCGTAAGATTTTCGGCGATCTTGTACCTTATAATAAACTATGGCGAACCGGTGCTAATGCCGCTACCAAAATAACTTTTACAGATGCTGCTGAACTGAGTGGAAAAAAAATTGATACTGGTACTTATGTTTTATACACAATTCCCGGGTTAGATAACTGGGAAATTATTATCAATAAAGGGTTGACCAATTGGGGTATTGATGGCTATAAAGAGAATGAGGACGTTGTTCACTTTAGAGTGGAGCCTCTAAAATTGAAAACCAATATTGAAACATTAACCATGCAGTTTGCCAATATAAAACCCGAAAGTTGCGAACTACATATTATGTGGGGGAAAACAGCAATTTCAATACCCGTTAGCAGCAACATAAAAGATCGTTTAAGAGCCCAAATTGATAAGGCAATGCAAACTGATAAAAAGCCTTACTGGCAGGCAGCGCAGTTTTATTATGAGTATGACCATAATCAAAACAAGGCATTAGAAAATTGCAGCAAAGCATTAGAAACAAATGATAAAGCTTTTTGGATTTATTTGTACAAAGCAAAAATTCAAAAAGAAATAGGTGATAAGGCAGGGGCAAAAGCAAGTGCTTTAAAATCTCTGGAACTTGCCAAAGAGGCTAAAAATGACGATTATATAAAAATGAATGAAGAAATTTTAAGAAAATTAAAATAATACTATTTGATTACAATAAAAAGCACTACATTATTACCTTGCATTTTCTTTTAGTGTTAGTTGAAGAAGAACACTTAAAATAATTACCAGCAAAGCCCCAATAACATTCAGCCATAAAAAAGAGATTACATCCATTCTATAAATCAATATTATCAGCAGTTCCGAGATAATAGCTGCATAAAATACCGCATTGCCCTTAACATATTTTATCCAAAGTGCCACTAAAAAAACACCTATAATTACACCATAAAATAACGAGCCTATTATATTTACCGCTTCAATTAAACTATTACCAATATTATAAGCAAACATGGAAATG